>CAZMKX010000171.1:0-7193 GCA_964566375.1 uncultured Myxococcales bacterium | reverse complement strand
ACGGCGTGTCGTACATCAGGCGGTACACGGCGTCTCCGATCCGCTCGTCGTCGAAGAGGTGCAGCGGCAGGCTCTGGATGCGCTCGAAGAGCTGCGCGCGGTAGTGGTGGTTCAGGTCCTGGGTGAGCCGCAGCGTCCAGCCGAACTCGAAGAGCCCGAAGAGCCCGCCGACGAAGCTGTACCCGTAGTTCGCCGCGTTCTCGGTCTCGGTCGCGGCGTCGAAGCCCGACGAGAGCCACGCCTCGGTTCGATCGCGATCTCCGCCGTCGGAGCCGATCTGGCCGATCACGACCAGGAGCAGCGCCTGCGCGGCGATCGTCCAGGCCAGGATCTCCGTGTACCCCGCGCCCTCGAGCAGACGCACGAGCGGGCGCGCGAGCAGCGGATAGGAGTCGATCCGGTCGGCGATCGACAGGTCTCCGATCACGTGATCGATCAGGAGCTTCACGGGAACCGGCAACACGAGCATCGGCAGCAGCGAGAGTGCGGTCAGGCCGAGCTTCACGCCGAAGCGCGCGCGAAGCGGCGCGACGAAGCGCAGCGCGCGCGCGAAGATCGCCAGCGTCTCGGACGTCGAGAGCTCGGCCGCGTTCGCCCGCGCCGTCACGGCGTCGGTCCTGCACCGATGCGCTCGGCCTCGACCAGCGCGCGGTACGCGCCGCCCGGCCGCGCCATCAGCGTGTCGTGCGAGCCCGACTCCACGACCTTGCCCCCGTCGAGGTACACGATCTGAGCGGCCATGCGAATCGTCGAGAGTCGGTGCGTCACCAGGAACACGCAGCGCCCCGCGCCCCATGCGGCGAGGTTCCGCACCAGGCGGTGCTCGGTCTCGGCGTCGAGAGATGCCGTCGGCTCGTCGAGCACGAGGATCGGCGCGTCCTTCAGGATCGCGCGTGCGATCGTGATGCGTTGCCGCTGCCCGGTGGAGAGCTTCGCACCGCGCTCGCCGAGCAGCGTGTCGTAGCCCGCGGGCAGCGCCTCGATGAATCCGTCGGCGCACGCTACGCGCGCAGCCGCGCGAACGGCTTCGTCGCTCGCGTCGGGGACCGCGTAGCGGATGTTGTCGCGCACGGTCGCGGCGAAGAGCACGTTCTCCTGGAGCGCGATCGCGACCGAGCGGCGCAGATCCGCTACGCGAAGACGGCGCAGGTCGACGCCGTCGATCTCGATCGAGCCCTCGTCGGGGTCGAACAGGCGCAGGAGAAGCGCCATCACCGTGCTCTTGCCCGAGCCCGTCGGCCCGACCAGAGCCGTGATCGCGCCGACCGGCGCGTCGAATCGGACACCGACCAGTGCCGGTCGGTCGGCGCGATAGGCGAACGACACGTCGCGAAAGGAGACGCGTTCGTGCGGAGTGCGCAGCGGCACCGCGTCCGGCGCGTCCGTGACCTCGGGCTCGACGTCGAGCAGCTCGAAGACGCGGTCCAGGCCGACCGCGATGTCCTGCGCGCGGCCCCAGGTGCGGAGAACGCCGGCGATGCTGCCGGTGCCCGAAGCGAACATTCCCTTCCAGACGTTGTAGATGCCGAGCGTCCAGACCGTGAAGCCCGCGCCCGCGAGCCAGGTCGAGAGCGACGCCAGACCGTGCGCCTCGGCGAACGTGGCGAGCCAGAGCGGCGAGTGCGCGCGTGCGGAGAGGGTTGCGCCGACCGTGGCCGCGAGAATCGCGCAGCCGATCACCCAGAACGCGACGACGCCGAAGCTCGCGAGCAGGCTGCGCGCTTCGCGCGCACCCGCGAACGCCGCGCGCGAGGCCTGCTCGAAGCGCGAGAGCTCGAAGCCTTCGAGCCCGTAGGCCTTGATCACCCGGACGCCCGACAGGCTCTCCTGGATTCGCGACGTCAGGCGGCTGTTCGTCTCGCGGGCGACCCTGAAGCGCGCGCGCAGCCGGCGCGAGTAGAAGCGGCCGAGCGCGAGCACCGGCAGCCAGGTCGCGAGCAGCGTGAGCGCGAGCCCCGGCGAGAACGCGGCGAGGACGAGCGTGAGCGTGGTCGCCTGCGTCAGCTGGGCGATCGGGACGATGACGTACGACTGCACGACCTGCGTGACCATCGCGCTGTCCTGGTAGGTGCGGTAGATCGCGTCGCCCACGCGGCTCTGGTCGTGGAAGCGCAGCGAGAGCGTCTGCAGCCGCTCGACGAGCTGAAGGCGCAGCGCCTGGTTCACGCGCTGCAGGATCCACACGCCGTAGTAGCCGAGCGCCATCACGCCGGCGGCGATCACCACGGACAGAAGACCGAGCGCCCACGTCAGGCGATGCGCCAGCTCGCGACGGAGCTCCGGAGCGAGCGCGTCCACACGCGCGACGAGCTCCGGGGCGAGCGCGACGCCGTACGCGGCGAGCTCGGAGATGGGTTTTCCCTGGAGCGCGCCGTTCCACAGCGCGGGCGCGTAGACGAGGAAGCTCGCGAACCCGGCGATCGCGAGTGCGGCGAGGCCGAGCAAGTACACCACCAAGTGTCGGCGGACGCCGCGCAGGAGCGGAAGGCAGCGTCGGACGACGCGGAGCTGACCCCACAAGTCGAGGTCCGGGCCGGGTCCCGTGGCGGCGGAGGGCGAGCTCATCCGCAAGCGATGGTACCCTGTGCCCGATGGTTCGCCTCCTGACCGCGGCCGACACGGCGGATGCGCGCGAGCTCTTGCGCGCGCGTCCGCTCCACAACCTGTTCCTCGACTACGTCGTCGGGGCAGGCGTGCTGGGTCGCGTTCCCGGGTTCTTCGGCCATGGCCCGCCCGGCCGGCTCGATGCCCTGCTGATGGTCGGCCCGCTCGGCGGGACTGCGCTCGAGGTGCGCGATCGCGCCGCATTCGCGCCGCTCGCCGCGGCGGCCGCGCGCGCCGAGCTTCGGCCGCGACACATCGTGGGCTTCGAGGAAGTGACCGAGCCATTCTGGCGCGCGTACGAGCCGTACGCGACGGGCCTGCGCTGGAGCCGCCGCGAGCCGGTTCTGGTCGCGGCCGGAACGGATCTGCGCGCGCCGGCCCGAGCGGAGCGAAAGGTCGTGCTCGAGATCGCGCGTGCGGGCGACGTCGCGGAGCTCTCGGCGAACAGCGCCGAGCAGCACCTCGAGGACCTTCGCGACGACCGCGAAGCGGCGGACGCGGCGGGGTTTCGCGAGCGCCACGCGCGAGACGTTCGCGACGGGCGCTGGTGGGTCGCGCGCGAGCGCGGCAGGATCGTCTTCCAGGTCCACGTCGGTGCCTCGAGCGCGCACGCCGTCCAGCTCGGCGGTGTGTTCGTGCCGCGCGACGCGCGCGCGCGCGGCTGGGCCACGGCAGGCGTCCGCGCGATGAGCGCGCGCCTTCTCCAGCGCCACGCGCTCGTGACGCTGTACTGTGACGAAGCGAACGAGGGCGCGCGTCGCGTGTACGAGCGCGTCGGGTTCCGGATCGCGTTCCACAATCGCAGCTACCTGCTCGCGGAGCCGATCGCGCCGCAGGCACGCAGCAGCGGCTACGCCTGAGCCGGGCTCAGGCGCGCGCAACCTCGACCGGGATTCCGTTCACGACGGCCGTTCCCGAAGGAACGTCGAGCGCGAGCGGGTCGGCGAGCGCGTTCGAGTTCACGCCCGCGTGCGCCGCCGCGACGCGCATGCTCGTGCCGGGTCGGCCGTGCCCGAACCCGTGCGGCAGACAGACGACCCCGGGCGAGACCTCGTCGCTGACCTCGACCGGCACCACGAGCGATGCGGTGACCGAGCGGATGCGCGCGGAGTCTCCGTTCCCGAGCCCGCGCTTCGCGGCGTCCTCGGGATGCATGAGCAGCGTGCAGCGGTCGCGTCCGGTCATCAGCGACGGAGCGTTGTGCAGCCACGAGTTGTTCGAGCGCAGATCGCGACGTCCGATCAGCCGCAGGCCGTCGTCGTCGCTGCGCGCGAGCGCCGCGCGGAGGCGTGGCACGTCGGCGACGAGGTGCGGGTGCGCCAGCTCGATCTTCCCCGTCGGCGTGCGCAGAACGTCGGGCAGCGCGGGCTCGAGCGGACCGCGGTCGAGACCGTGCGCGTGTCGCGTGAGCTCGGCGAGGGAGAGCCCTCCCTTCACCGCGCCGTAGAAGTCGCCGAATGGCCCGGTGCGAAGCTCGAAGTCGAGGATGCGCTCGGGGCCCTCGAGACCCGCGGACAGCGTCTCGAGCTCCGCGAGATCGCGGCCGTGGAGCGGGGATCCCGGGTCGGACACCAGCCCGTGCAGGCGGGCACGAAAGAAGGCGTCGTCGAGCGCGCGCGTGTCGGCGTTCGCGCCCTGACCCGAGAATACGCCTGCCAGGCGCAGCAGGATCTGCCACTCGGGCAGCATCCCTTCCGGGATCGGGAAGACGGGCTTCGAATGGCGCCCGGCGTTTCGCACCGCCATCTGGTAGAGCAGCGCGTCGTAGTGCGGCTGCTCGAGCGGCGAGGGCGCGGGCAGCACCACGTGCGCGTGCCGCGCAGTCTCGTTCACGAAGAGGTCGACCGAAACCAGGCAGTCGAGCGTTCCGAGCGCCGCGTCGAGGCGTTCCGCGTCGGGCACGGAGAGGGCGGGGTTTCCCGCGATCACGACGAGCGCGCGGATCCGCCCCTTTCCCTCCGTGGAGATCTCCTCGGCGAGGCAGCTCGCGGGGAGCTGGAACAGGACCTCGGGAGCGCCGCGCACGCGCGTACGGAAGCGCCCGGTCTCGAACGCCGGCCCGCGTCCCTTTGTGCCGCGCGTGTGGTCACCGCCCGCGAGCGGCCGGCTCCACATCACGCCGCCCTCGCGGTCGAGATTCCCGGTCAGGACGTTCAGCGCGTCGACGAGCCAGCTCGCCAGCGTTCCGAACTCCTGGGTGCAGGTGCCGACCCGTCCGTAGACCGCGGCGCACTCCGCCGCCGCGAGCTCGCGCGCGACGCGGCGGATCGTCGGAGCGGGAATCCGACACCGATCGGCGACGGCTTCGGGCGGAAACGAGAGCGCGAGCGCGCGCAGCTCCCCGAGCCCGTTCACGTGCGGCGCCAGCCGGCCGAGCGACACGAGCCCCTCGGCGAAGAGCGTGTTCACGAGCGCGAACAGGAACAGCGCATCGGTTCCCGGCCGGATCGGCAGCCACTCGTCCGCACGCTCGGCGGTCCGGGTGCGGCGCGGGTCGACGACGACCACCTTCCCGCCGCGCGCGCGGATCGCGTCGAGCCGTCCCTGCAGGTCGGGCGCGACCAGCAGGCTGCCGTTCGACACGGACGGGTTCGCGCCGAGCACGAGCAGATGGCGCGTGCGATCGACGTCGGGCACGGGAATGCCCCAGGCCGTTCCGAACATGCAGCTCACCGAAACCTGCTTCGGCTGCTGGTCGACGGTGCCCGCGCTGTACAGCTGGTGCGAGCCCGTCGCGAGGAAGAGCGCCGGGAAGTAGTAGTAGAGGGACAGGTTGTGCGCGGTCGGGTTGCCGATGTAGAGCGCGATCGAGCCGCGGCCGTGCGTCTCGATCACCGGTCGGATGCGCCGCTCGATCTCGGCGAACGCCTCGTCCCAGCCAGCGGGCTCGAGGCCGTTCGACGTGCGCACGAGCGGCGTGCGCAGGCGGTCGGGGTCGTGGTGCAGCTCGCCGATCGACGCGCCCTTCGGGCACAGGTAGCCGCGACTCAGCACGTCCGCCGCGTCGCCGCGCACGCGCGCGACGCGCTCGCCGTCGAGCGTGAGCTCGAGCCCGCAGCTCGCCTCGCAGATCGGACAGGTCCGGAACGCCTTGCGTGACGTCATCGCTGGCAGATTGCCTTGTAGTTGCGCCACGCGTCGAGCAGATACGCGCGCGCGCGCGCCTCGGCCGCCTCGCGGTTCTCGGGCCGGACGCCTCCGCGCACGGCGAACATCGTCATGGGCCGGCTGCCGGAGAGCAGCAGGCGCGGCGCCGCGCGCAGCTGCGCGCGCCAGCCGCTCTCGACCGGCGCGCCCTCGTAGACGAGCAGCGACGCGATCACCACGCGCTCCATCCCTTCGCGCTCGTTCTCGAGGCGCGAGCGGACGATCGGCAGTCGCGCATCGCCGGTCTCCAGGAATTCGACCGTGTCGCCGCCCGGTGCGACGTCGGGCCAGAGCCGGCGCGTGCCGCGGTAGTAGACGAGCTTCGGGTCGAACGTCCGCACCACCGCGAAGCGCATCTCCGGCGCGCCGTTGGCCGGCGCCAGGATTCCCTCGCGCCACTGCAGCGCGTCGAAGTTCGTCGCCATGTAGGCGCTCCGTTCGGGGTCCGCGCCGGCTTCGAACGGCACGAGCGCGGCGGGATTCGCGCAGTCGTCGACGCGGAGCCGCGCGTACGCGTGCACCGAGATCGGTACGAGCGCGACCGCGCACAGCGCGGTCATCGCCGGACCGAAGCGCCCGGAGATCGGCGTGCGATTGCCCGTGCCCGGCGTCGCTCGCAGCGCCTCGGGACCGGCGATCGCGAAGAGCGCAACGATCACGACGCCGAACAGCACGACGCCCGAGCCCGGGTGGACGGACGTGTCGAGGATCTCGGCGCCGTAGTACTTCGCGAGCAGGACCAGCGCCGACACGCGTACGACGTTGCAGACGAGCGCGAGTGGCACGGCGCCGAGCAGGAGCGCCGCGCGGCGCGCGCGCGAGCGCGTGAGCTGCGCGAGGATCAGCGCGGTCAGCACCGCCGCGTAGAGCGTCGAGTACCCGCTGCAATTGTCCGCCACCTCGACCGTCAGGCCGGGAACCGTGAGCGTCGTGGCCATGCGGCCGATCGGCATTCCGGTGAGCGGCACGACGTACGTCGTGCCGATCGCGGTGATCGTGCGCAGGATGCCGACCACGCGATCGATCGCGCCGGCGGGGATCGGGATCATGAAGGCGGCGATCGCGAGCGGGAAGATCAGGCCGCGCGTGCGCCGCGCGCCGAGCAGGAGCAACGAAAGGCCCGGCAGCGCGAACACGAGCGCGATTGCCGAGAGCACCTCCGCCTTGATCGCCGCGTCGAGCGCGAGCAAACCGAGTGCCGGCGCGAGAAACGCGAAGCCCCATGCCGACGACCGAGGCTCGGGATCCGTGTCCTGCTTCAGGTACTCGCGAACCAGATACGCCAGCACGAACGGCATGAAGATGCCGTGTCCGTTGCGGAACACGGAGTCCGTCCAGCGCTCCCAGAGCCAAGCCAGCGTCGGCGCGAAGGCGAGCGTGAACGGTACGAGCCAGAGCCAGCGGCGCATCCGCGCTCCGCTAGACGCGCGGGAACTTCGGCG
>CAZMKX010000170.1:0-7196 GCA_964566375.1 uncultured Myxococcales bacterium | reverse complement strand
TGGTGGGCGATCCGAGATTCGAACTCGGGGCTCCTACCGTGTGAAGGTAGTACTCTACCGCTGAGTTAATCGCCCAAGCGGCGGTACGGTAGCACGACCTCGGCGGGCCGCGCGACGATCGCCACGTTGGCGAACGGCGTGCCCTCGCTCATCGGCTCGGCGCGCGTGGCGAAGCCCAGGGACTCGAGCGCCGCCAGCCAATCGGGAACGCTGCGCAGGTACAGCGTGCCGGGTCGCCCGCCCCTGGAGAGCGCGCCGAGGTGGTCGCTCGCGCGCGTGAAGAAGGCGCGGAGGCCCGCCCCGGCGTCCCCGACGCGCAGGATCAGCGCACCGCCGGGAGCGAGGGCCGCGCGAATGCGCGCGAGCAGCCGGTCCTGCGCGTCGGGCTGCAGATAGTGGATCACGTCGATCAGCGCGATGCAGTCGGGCTCGCCGAACGGGACGTCGTTCACGTCGCCGGCGTCGATCACCGCCTCGGCGCCGAGCGCGATTCGCGCGCGGCGAACCTCCGCAGGCGAGCGCTCGACGCCGCGCAGCGCGAGCTCCGCCGGCGGCCGCGACCAGTCGCGCGGCCAACGACCCGCGCGCGCGAGCTCGCGCGCCTCCACGAGCAGCGCGAGCAGGAGTCCCTGTCCGCAGCCCAGATCGAGCAGACGCGCGCGCTCGGACAGCACGCCGCTTCGCAGCAGCGCGAAGTAGATCGGATCGTGGCGAAGCTTGCCGCGCGCGAAGTAGCGCGCCATCGGCCCCGCGCCCGCGAAGCGGCGGGAGACGGCTTCGACGAGCGCCCGTTCAGTCGGCCCGCGCATCGCCGCAGGCGTGTCGCAGCGTGACCGACCGGAGCCCGCGCTCCGCGAGCGCGTCGAGCAGAAGCGGCAGTGCGCGAAGCACGGTCGGGTCGTCGCGGCGCGCGCGTTGAACGACACCATCGTGCAGGAGCAGGACGTCACCGGCAGCGAGCCCCTTCGTGAGCCGCCCGAGGACACGACTCGCGTCCGGGTCGACCGTGTCGTAGCCGCGCCGGGTCCACGACGCGTACACCAGCCCGAGCTGAATCACGGCGGCGTGAAGCGACGGATTGCGCATGCCGAACGGGGCTCGGAAGAAGCGCGGCGCCGCACCGGTGGTGCCGCGGATCGCGTTCTGCGCGTTCTCGAGCTCGGCGCGCAGCGGCGCACCCAGGAGGTAGCCGAACGAAGTCGAGTGCCGGTGGCTGTGGCTCTCGACCGCGTGACCGCGCGCGACGATCTCGCGCGCGAGCGACGGGTGGGCCAGCACGTGCTCGCCGACACAGAAGAACGTCGCCTTCGCGCCCGCGCGGTCGAGCAGATCCAGCACGCGCGGCGTGATCGCGGGATCGGGGCCGTCGTCGAAGGTCAGCGCGACCTCCCCTCGCCTGGACGCCGCTTCGGGCAAGCGGACGAGATTCGGCCCCAGGATCTGGCTGCGTGGCGAGAGGCCGCCGACCAGAAGCGTGCCGTAGTTCAGCGCAAGCGCGCCGGCGACCCAGAGCGCGTCGACCGGCGGCCAGACCAGAGCGACCGCACAGGCGGCGTGGATCGCGGCGGTCGCGCTCATCGCCGGCGTCGGGCGCCAGCCGCGCATCGTTGGCTCGACGACTTGCTCCATTCCCTTCGAGGGTATCCGATCCGGCCCGCGCCGCGCGCCGGAACGCACCCGCGTTCCAATGGACGGAGGAGGCTGGAGCTCGGCGATCGCGAAGAGCGCCTCCGGCTCGGCCAGGGGCGGGCCGTCGCGGTCACCTCGTGTCGAAGGCCCGCCCGACTACACCTCGCCCGACACGAGAACACCAGCGCGAGTCAGCTCCGCGATGCGGGCATCGTCATAGCCGAGCCGCTCGCGCAGGACCTCGGCGTTGTGCTGCCCGAGCAGCGGCGCGCGCAGGTTCGGCAGCTCGGGAATCGCGCCGAACTTGAACGGGAAGCCGGGGATCGTGACCTCGCCGAGCACCGCGTCGGGCACGCGCCGGACCATCTCGCGCGCCACGTAGTACGGGTGCGTGACGGTGTCCTTCACGCTGAGCACCGGCGCCGCGGCGACGCGGTGCTTCTCGAAGATCTCGAGCGCGACGTCGTCCGTGCCCTGCTTCGCGAGCCACGCCTCGATGATCGCGGTGAGCGCCGCCTTGTTCTGGCCGCGCGCGAGCTGGGTCGCGAAGCGCGGGTCCGATTCGAGCTCCGGCTGGCCGACCGCGCGGCAGAAGCCCGGCCACTGCCGGTCGAGCACCAGGATCACGACCCAGCCCTGCGCGGACTTGTACACCCCCATCGGCCCGACCATGCCGTGCTGCGAGCCGTGCCGCGTCGGCTCGACCACGCCGCCGCTGTTCGCGTACGCCTGCACGTTGCCTTCGTGGCAGTGGTAGAGCGCGTCGACCATCGACACGTCGATGTGTTGCCCCTGCCCCGTCCGCTCGCGGTGGAAGAGCGCGTAGCCGATCGCGGCGAACGCGTGCACGCCGCTCTGCACGTCGCCGATCCCGGCGCCGACCCAGGTCGGAGGGCCGTCCGGCTCGCCCGTCATCGACATCAGCCCCGAGAAGGCCTGCGCGATCAGGTCGAAGCCGACCTTCTGCGCGAGCGGCCCCGTCTTTCCGAATGCCGAAATCGACGCCATCACGAGCTTCGGGTTGCGTTTCACGAGCGTCGCGTAGTCGAGCCCGCGCTTCTCGAGCACGCCCGGGCCGTAGTTCTCGACCACGACGTCCGCGCCCGCGCACAGCTCCGCGAGCAGCGCCGTCGACTCCGGCTTCGCGAAGTCGACGCAAACGCTCCGCTTCCCGCGGTTCTGCTGGATGTAGTAGACGCTGCGCTCGCCGATGCGCAGCGGCAGGAGCCGGGACGGATCGCCCCCGGGCGCCTGCTCGACCTTCACGACGTCGGCGCCCATCTCGGCCATCAGCCGCGTGACGGTCGGCCCGGCCAGGTACTGCGTGAAATCGACGACCTCGATGCCGTTCAGCATGGACATGGTGGCAGCATGCACCACCGGCGCGCGCGGCGTCTGCACGACCCGCGCTGCAACGCGATGCAATGGGACTTGCGTGAGACGCGTGCCAGACTGCGCGAGCACAACATTGGAGAGCTCGAGTGCGCACGACGACTTTCCTGGGGCTCACGATCTCGATCCTGGGGCTCGCGCTCGGCTCGAGCGCGGCCGACGGCCCGCCGAAGCCGGGCGCGAGTGGAGTGCTCTGCAGCGGCCCGCGGCGGCCGGCGCCCGACTTCCGTTCGGTTCCCTGGGTGTCTCTACCCCAGGGCTTCGCGTCCACGGGGCTCGTGGCCGTACCTTTCGATCGGGCATCGCTCGCGCGCGATCTGGTGGTCGCGAACGGAAACGACCGCTCGCCTCAGCCGCTCGCGATCCACTACAACCAGAGGGGTCGCGGCGCAGCGGCGTTCGTCGACGGCATCCATCAGCCCGAGTGGTTCTCGGCAGCAATCGCCATGCACGGTCACTCGGCGGCGGGAGACCTCGACGGCGACGGGAAGCTCGACGTCGTCGCGAGCGTCCTTCGCGGTCATCCGGACGTTGTGTTGGATCCGCCGCGCACCCAGGAGCTCGTCCCGGGCGGCGTGCTCGTGTATCCGGGCATCCGCGCGCGACGCGACGGCACGCCGTGCAAGGACGCGAACTGCGTGACGACCCTGGCGCGCGAGCCGAGTGACGAGATTCGCGGCGGCTTCGGCGCGACCTCGGTCTCGCTCGGAGACGTGAACGGCGACGGGTGGCTCGATCTCGCGGTCGCGCCGGCGTACGAGACTCGATCGTCGCTGCCGATGCCGAGCCGGCACACGACGTGGGCGCAGCTACCGGCTGGCGCGTGGCGGATCTACTTGAACGATCGAGGAAAGCTGCGACACGACGGGTTTCTGCGCTCGACGGCGAAGTACAACGGAGGCGACGTGGAGCTCGCCGACGTGAACCAGGACGGACTGCTCGATCTGGTGCTCGCGGCGCGAGACGGGGTTCGCGTGTTCTTCGGGACCCGCACCGCCAGCGGGACCACGATCTCGCCCGACCCCGGCTGGACGTCCGATCCGATCTGCGGCGCCGACACAGAGCTGTGTGAGAAGAGGCTGACCCTCGTCGCGTCGCTCGACACCGCCTTCCTCGCGGGTCCGGACGACCCTGCCGGCCTCGCGATCGCGGTCGGGGTCTCGTGTCTCCAGCGCGAATACGACTGCACGGGCGGCTTCCGGCTCTATCAGCCGTCGCAGGGCAAGGCGCCGCTCTGGAAGTCGACGTGGACGGGCTGGGGCGGCGAGGTTGCGCTGCGGGACGTGAACGGCGACTGCCTCACGGATCTCGTGGCGTCTCCTTGGTGGGCGAGCTCGGAAGGAACGCCGGAGCCCACGCCGGCGAAGCCGCGCATCCATCTCGGCGACGGAAAGAGCTTCGCGGACGCGCCGGCGTGGGAGCCCGCGGGGCCCGCCTTCGTGGCCCAGGGTCTCGCGCTGGCAGACTTCTCCTGCGAGGACGTGACGCGGGAAGTCGCGGAGTTCCCGCTCGACGGGACGCCGCGAATCCTCACGATCCGCGATCCGGATCTCGAGCTGATCCGCTCCGTCAGCCTGGTGGCCGGAAGCGGAGCGGCCAGGCCCCTCGCACCGCCCGAGGTCACCTGGGTCATCGGCGAGCCGTGGATCGCCGTTGCGGGCGGCTTGAACGGCGCGCCCGGAGCGCGTCTGCGCGTCGAGTACACCCGCTCCTACGAGCCGGATCTCGCGATCGGCTCGTGGACCTACGACCACGGCGTCAGCGTCTTCGAGCAATCGAGCCAGAGCGCCGGCGTGCGCTGCAACCCGTGAGGAGAGCTCCGATGGACACGACCCTGCGTGCAAAAGTCGAACTCATGTCGATCGAGTCGGCGAACAGCCCCGAGCTTCGCGCGGAGCTCGAGCGGGATCCGCTCGCGGCGCTGCAGCGGGCCGGCTTCTCGCCGGAGGAGCAACGCGTGATCGTCGGGAAGCTGATGGTCGGGGAGCTGCGCTTCGAGGGTTCGATCGCGATCTTTGGCCCGGGCATCCTCTCGCCGTGGCCTCCGGACCCGAACGGCGCGCGCACGATCACGATGGTGAGCACGCCCGGCGAGATGCGCGCGCGCGAGCTCAAGCGCGTCACCGCCACGCTCACGCACGTGATCGAGAGCGATCGAATCCTGGTCGCACGCGAGCGCCACGGCGCCGTCGTGCGCGTCGCGGGAGTGCGCACCTACGTCGACCACCGCTCGAAGACGGTGACCGCCGATGTGAAGGTCCCGGAGGCCGGAAGCTACGATGTGCACGTCTGCAACGAGCTTGGGGAGCCGAAGGAGTGGGCAGTGCTCCGCAACGGTCTGCGGGTCGGTCCCGCGCAGTGAGTCCGCCCCCAGCCGCCTCCCTCGCCGCGCGCTTCGCGCAGCTGTGCACGCCCGCGGAGCTGGCGCGGATCGCGCTCCCGCGCGCACCGGACGAGCTCGTCGACGACGCGCGGCGGCGCGCGATCGCACACCTGCCGATCGACCCCGGGCCGTTCTTCTCGTTCGGCTGCTTCGAGTGCCGTCTCGGCGCAGACCCGCGCGTGGACTTTCTCGCGTGCGTTCTCGATCGGGACGGCGCGCGCGAAGCGATCGAATCCCAGAAGGGACTCGTGTCGGGCGCCAGCGGCGGACTCCTCGAGGCCTGGTCCAAGCGCAGCGCCGCGTCGCTCGACACGGGCGGGCTCTGGTTCGAGTGGGACGCCGGTCCGGGCCCTTCGTGGCGGCCATTCGCCTTCGTCCGCGCCGCGGAGCGAGTTCCGGCCGGGCGCTGGACGGCGCCCCGACTCGCGGCGTGGATCGACTGGGCCGGACCGCGGCTGACTCCCGGGGGCCTGTCCGGCGAGTGGAGGCGAGCGGTGTTGCAAGCGAACGACGCGCTGCCCCCTTCGTGCAAGATCCAGCATCTCGCCGCAACGTCCGCGCGCGCCGACTGCCAGGCGATCCGCCTGCACGTCGGTCTTCACCGACGAGACCTGGCCGAGGGTCTGCGCGGCCTGGGATTCAGCCACGGCGCGGTCGCGGTCGCCGAGGTTCTCGACGCGTGGTCCGCGCTGCCCGATCCGGTGGGCGTGCAGTTCGACGTCGGCGATGGGCCCCCTCGCTGGATCGACCTCGAGTTCTACCTGAACACGACGCCCTCCGACGACCCTCGCTGGGCATGTTTCTCGCGCTGGGCGGAGTCACTCGACGCGGTGCGTCGCGAGAAGCTCGCTGCGGCGCTCGACTGGGGCGAGCCGTGCTCGCTCCCCGACCCGACCCAGCTGCTTCTGCGCCGAACCTCCTTCAAGGCGCGCATCCACGCCGACGGAGCGATCGCAGTGAAGGCCTATCTCGGGTTCTCTCCCCGCTCGATTCCCGGCAGCGGGACGAAGACCCGCGACCAGGTCGACGCGTCCACGACTCCGCAGCCGCCGAGCCTCGCCGTCGCCGCGGCTCGCTCCTCCGCGCTCGCGGCACCCAGCCATTCGCACGCGTCCGCGAGCGCATCGAGCCGACAGGCGCGATAGGCCTCCGCCGCGGCGCGAACGCGCATTGCACCCGACGCGGGGTCCACTTCGAGCGCGAGTGCGCAGGCCTCGAGTGCGCGCACGTGCGCGTCGACGTCGGGTCGGCGGCGAAGCGCGGCCAGCTGACGCAGGCACGCGCGTGCCTGCGCGACGGTCGCCCGCGCGACGGGCTCGTCCGCCGCACGCCGGAGCAGGATGCGCGCGCGGAGGAGCTCCAGATCGACTCGGGCCGCCGGGATGCGCAGGTGCATGCCCGATCGGATCGCGCCCCAGGCCGCCTCCACGCGACTCCACGCGGCCGGTGCGTCGCCGGCATAGAGGTCTGCGTAGGCGCGCACGCGCAGCGCGTACACGTGCTGCACCTGCATCCCCTCGCCTTGCCAGATGTCGAGCGCCCGGCCCGCCCAGGCGTGGGCGCCCTCCGCGTCGGCGCGAGCCAGTGAGATCATCCCGTAGTTCAAGCTCGCGGTGACGGTCGCGTAGCGGTCGTTGCGGTCGAGTGCATCCGCATACATCTCCGCGGTGGTGGTCGCCGCGTCGTTCCAGCGCCCGAGCTCCTCGAGCGAGCGCGTGATCACGAGGTTCGCGATGTTGCGCTCGAAGCCCTTCGCGTCCCCGATCCGGTCGAGCACGGCGGAGGCGCGGCT
>CAZMKX010000169.1:0-7207 GCA_964566375.1 uncultured Myxococcales bacterium | reverse complement strand
TGCGGGCTGCCGGTGATCGCGACGATCGGCGGCGCGCTGCCCGAGGTCGTCGGCACCAGCGGCGAGACCGGGCGCGTGGTGCCGTTCCGCGATCCGGCGGCCCTTGCCGAGGCCATCACCGAGCTGTGTACGCTGCCGCACGAGCGCGTAGCCGAGATGGGCCGTGCCGCGCGGCGGCGCGTGGAGCGCGTATTCTCGTGGCGAGAGGCCGCGGGGCGCACCGCCGACGTGCTCGCCGAGGTGGTTCGTGCTCACGGTCGATCTCGATAGACTCGGGCTTCGGGCGGACGACTGGCTGCTCGACGCGGGCTGTGGCGGTGGGCGGCACTGCTTCGGCGCGCTCGAGCGCGGCGTCCACACGGTCGGGCTCGATCTCGACGTCCCGTCGCTGCGCATCGCCCGCGCAGGCATCCACGAGCGGCGCGGGCGCGCGCCCGAGAAGCTGCACGGCGGCGTGCTGCAGGGGGACGTGTTCCGCCTGCCGTTCCGCGACGCGACCTTCGACCGGGTGATCTGCTCGGAGGTGATGGAGCACGTGCACGACTACCACGGGGCGGTGCGCGAGCTCGTGCGCGTGCTCCGCCCGGGCGGAACGATCGGCGTGACGATCCCGACCGCGATCACCGAGTGGTTCTACCTGGCCGCCACTCGCCGCTACTTCGAGAGCCCCGGGGGACACATCCGCGTGTTCCGCCCGCGCGACCTGGCGCTGGCGCTCGCGCGGGCGGGCGTGCGCGTGGACGGAGTCGGCTTCGCCCACGCGCTGCACACGCCGTACTGGCTCGTGCGCGCCGGGCTCGGGCTCGACGACGAGACGCCGGGCCCGACGCGCGCCTTTCGCGGCTTCCTGATCCGCGCGGCGGTCTCCAAGGTCTGGACGCGCGTCGAGCACGCGCTCGATTGGGTCTGGCCCAAGAGCCTGGTGCTGTACGGGACGCGCGTGGCCCGGGGCCGCGCGCCGGGGACGCCGTGATGCGCATCGCTTTTCTGTGTTACCGCGGGAACATGAAGAGCGGAGGCCAGGGAATCTACCTGCACTCGCTCACGCGCGAGCTCGCTCAGCTCGGACACGAGGTCGACGTCTTCGTCGGACCGCCCTACCCCGATCCGCTGCCCTGGGCACGCGTGTTCCCGCTCGAGAACCAGATGTTCTGGGGCAAGCGCTTCGACAAGCGACGCGGTGCGTTCCTGCCGGCGCCCGATCCGTTCGCGATCCTGCGACCGCTCGACTTCTTCGAGTTCGCGGCCACGCGCTTCGGCTTCCTGCCCGAGCCGTTCGCGTTCAGCGTGCGCGCCGCGGGCGCCGTGCTGCGCCAGATGCGCGCGGGTACGCGCTACGACCTGGTGCACGACGTGCAGTCGGTCAGCTACGGCCTGCTCTTCCTGCAAGCGCTCGGGCTGCCGGTGGTGACGACGATCCACCACCCGCTCTCGATCGATCTGCGCTCGAGCCTCGCGCGCGACCGCACGTTCTCGGAGCGGAAGGGCTCGCTGACCTTCTACCCGGTGCGCACCCAGGCGCGCACGGCGCGTCGGCTGGCGGGGGTGCTGACCTCGAGCCAGGCCTCGGGCCGCGCGATCGCGCGCGACTTCGGTGTCCCGAAGCGGCGGATCCACGACGTGCGAAACGGCGTCGAGCTCACGGAACGGCCGACGCGACGCGCGAGATCCGCGCGGCCCGAGCTCCTCTTCGTGGGCCGCTGCGGCGATCCGAACAAGGGACTCGAGTTCCTGCTCGAAGCGCTCGCGCTCCTCCCGCACGACGTCGGCTTGCGCGTGCTCGACTACTTCCCGGCCTTCACGCCGCTCGAGAAGACACTGCGCGCGCTGCATCTCGAGGAGCGCGTGCGCTTCACCGGCAAGGTCTCGAGCGCGGAGCTCGAGGCCGCCTACCGCAGCGCGTCGGCGGTCGTCCTGCCCTCGCTCTTCGAAGGCTTCGGCCTGCCCGCGATCGAGGCGCTCGCGGCCGGTACGCCCGTGGTCGCGTCGCACGCCGGAGCGCTCCCCGAGGTGATCGCGGACGCGGGCGCCGGGACGCTCGTTCCGCCGCGCGATCCCGCCGCGCTCGCCAAGGCGATCGGCGAGCTGCTCGAGCGCTGGGAGGACGCTCACCAGCAGGCGCTGGACGCGCTGCCGCGCATCGAGGCCGTCTTCGGCTGGCGACCGACGGCCGAGCGGACCGTGGCGGTCTACAAGCGGGTGATCTCGGAGTGGCGGAGCGTTTCGCGATGAGAGCCGTGGATCTCGACCGCGACATGACGCACGTGATCCCGACCGGCACGACGCGTGATTCCGATTACTTGTTCCGACGCATGGAGGCGGAGACGCTGGCGGCGACACACGCGAGTGCCGGCGCCCGCGTCCTGGACTCCGCAGCCGGGCTCGGGCAGGACAGCCGCGCCCTGGCTCGCGAGGGGGTGAACGCGATCTGCGCCGAGCCCTCGCACCGCATGGTCGAGCTCGCCAAGCTCGTCGCGGCCAAGGAGACGCGCCCCGCGATCGGCACCGTGTCGTGGGCGCGCGCGTGGTCCGAGTCCCTGCCGTTCCGCTCCGGCTCGTTCGACGCCGCGTTCTGCAAGGGCGCGCTCGACCACTTCGACGACCCGGAAGCCTGCATCTCCGAGCTCGCGCGGGTGACGCGCGCGGACGGCCGCGTCGTGCTCGCGGTGGCGAACTTCGAATCGCTCGGCTGCCGCCTGCAGCGCCTCGGCGATCGGCTGCGCGGGCGACCGCGCACGCCGGGACGGCGCACCTACCACGTCCCATCCGACCACTTCACCCGCTACGACCCGGACGTTCTGCGCGCGCAGGTCGAGCGCCACGTCGAGATTCTGGAGTGGAAGGGAATCTCGCTCCTGTGGGGCGTTCGGCGCTGGGCGCGTCTTCTCGCCCGACTGCCCGAGTCCTGGGCGCTCGCGCTGCTGCGCGCCGCCGATGCGATCGCCACCGCCTTCCCCGGAATCTCCGACGTGATCGTCGTCTCGGGCCGGCCGAGGGCGCGCTGATTCAGGCTTCGCGGAGCCCGTGCTGGAGCATCTTGCGGTAGAAGGTGCTGCGGCCGATCGCGAGCATGGCCGCCGCCGCGCGCACGTCTCCCTGGCTCCTGCGGAGCGCCTCGACGAGACAGGCGCGCTCGAACGCGTCGAGCGACAGATCGATGCCTTCGGGAACCGACGCGCGCGGCGCACTGAATCCGCCCATGCGCAGGTCCGCGACCGTGAGCCGCGAGCCCTGCGCGAGCGCGACCGCCGCCTCGATCGTGTTCTCGAGCTCGCGCACGTTCCCCTCCCAGCGGTGCGAGATCAGCCGCTCGAGCGCCTCGGGCTCGAGGCCGTTCACGCGCGTCCCGGACGCCGCGCGCTCGAGGAAGTGGCTCGCGAGCACTGCCACGTCCTCGGGCCGGTCGCGAAGCGGCGGGAGCTGAATCGACACCACGCGCAGGCGGTAAAAGAGATCGGAGCGGAAACGGCCCGCGCGCACCTCCGCGGCGAGATCGCGATTGGTCGCAGCGATGATCCGCACGTCGACCGGCTCGACGCTCGCGGCTCCGAGCGGCCGGACCTCGCGCTCCTGGATCACGCGCAGGAGCTTCGCTTGCAGCGGGACGGGGAGCTCTCCGATCTCGTCGAGAAAGAGCGTCCCCCCGTGCGCGCTGCGAAACAGCCCGGAGGAGTCGCGCACGGCGCCGGTGAAGGCGCCGCGCACGTAGCCGAACAGCTCGCCCTCGATGATGCCCTCGGGCAGCGCGCCGCAGTCCACCGGCACGAAGGCGCCCGCGCCGCGCGGAGACGTCTCGTGGATGGCGCGCGCGATCAGCTCCTTGCCGGTGCCGCTCTCGGCTTCGATCAGCACGTTGCTCTCGTTCTGCGACAGGTCTCGAACCGTCTGCAGAACGCGCTTCATCGCCGACGACTGCGCGACCACACGCTCGAGCGCCGAGCGACGGCCGAGCTCGCCCTCGAGCTCGCGATTGCGAACGCGCAGCCGCCGCCGCTCGAGCGCGCGCTCGAGCGTCTGCTGCACGCGCCGCGGATCGGAGAACGGCTTCTCCAGGTAGTCGAACGCGCCCGCGCGCATGCACTCGACCGCCGAGTCGATGCTCGCGTAGCCCGTCATCACCACCGTCTCGGTGTCCGGGCAGCGCTCGCGCAGCTCGCCGATCAGATCGAGGCCGGACGCAGCTCCCAGCCGCAGGTCCAGCAGCACGATCTCGGGCTCGCGCGCGAGCTCGGCGCGAAGCAGCGCCACGTCGGTCGCCTCCGTGACGTCGAAGCCGCTCCGCTCGAGCTGGCGGCGGAGTGCGCGAACGACTCCGGGCTCGTCGTCCGCGACGAGCACGCGCGCACCGCGGGACGGTGCTCGAGTGGCGGAGGTGTCGCTCGCGGGCGAGGGGGGCATCGGCGTCGAGATCGGAGCCGAGGGGTCGCTGCTTGAGCGCGCGCACGCCCTTCCCTACACTGCGAAGCGCCGGGGGGTGATGTGAATCGCGGCTCTTCGCTTTGCGGTTCTGTTCTGGTGGTCGACGACGACGCGCTCTTTCGCGCGGCTCTGGTTCGCTACCTCGAGGGTGAGGGGTTCGCGGTCGTCGCCGACGGCGACCCCGCTGCCGCGCTCGAGCGGCTCGAGCAGCGGCCGTTCGATCTCGTCGTCACCGACCTGCGCATGCCCGGAATGGACGGCATCGCGTTCGTCCGGCGCGTGCGCGCGCTCGATCCCGAGGCGGTCTGCATCGTCGTCACCGGCTTCGGCAGCCCCGAGCGCTCGATCGAGGCGCTCGACGCCGGCGCGTTCTGGTTCATCGAGAAGAGCTACGAGCGGCTCGGCACGCTCGCGCCGCTGATCGCGCGCGCGCTCGAGTTCCGGCGCCTGCATGGCGCGAATCGCCAGCTGCAAAAGCAGCTCGAGAGCCGCTACGGCTTCGAGAACATCGTGGGCGAGAGCGAGCCGCTGCGCGAGACGCTCGAGATCGTCCGGCGCGTTGCGGACTCCGAGGCGACCGTGCTCGTGCTCGGCGAGAGCGGCGTCGGCAAGGAGCTGATTGCCCGCGCGCTGCACTACAACAGCCCCCGCGCGCAGCGCCCTTTCGTGGCCGTGAACTGCGGCGCGATCCCCGAAGAGCTGCTCGAGAGCGAGCTCTTCGGCCACGTGCGCGGCGCGTTCACCGGAGCGCTCCGCGATCGGATCGGCCGTTTCGCCGCCGCGAACGGAGGCACGCTCTTCCTCGACGAGATCGGGGACATGAGCCCGCAGCTGCAGACGAAGCTCCTGCGCGCGCTCCAGGAGCGCGAGTTCGAGCCGGTCGGCTCGTCGCGCACCGAGCGCGTGGACGTGCGCATCGTCGCCGCGACCAACCAGAATCTCCCGCAGCTCATGCGCGAGCGGAAGTTCCGCGAGGACCTCTACTTCCGGCTCGCCGTCGTGCCGATCGAGGTCCCCGCACTGCGCCATCGCCGCGAGGACATCCCGCTCCTCGTGCGCCACTACCTCGAGATCCAGCGGCGCAGCTATCCGGAGCTGCAGGGCGTGACCGAGGGCGCGCTGAAGCGCATGGTCGAGTACGACTGGCCCGGCAACGTGCGCGAGCTGCAAGGCCTGATCGAGCGGCTGGCGATCCTGCGCCGCTCGGGCTGGATCGACGAGGCGGAGCTGCCCGCGGGCGTCGTCGGACACACGGTCGAACGGCCGACCGTGGCGCTGCCACCGACCGGTGTCGACTTCGAAGCGCTCGTGTCCACGTTCGAAGAGGAGCTGATCCTGCAGGCACTGGCAGCGACGGGCTGGAACAAGAACCGCGCCTCGCAGCTTCTCGGCCTGAAACGAACGACCCTGGTCGAGAAGATCCGCGCCAAGGGGATCTCGGCGCCCGACCCGGATCCCGGGTCTTCGCCGCGCGCGAGAGAGCGCTAGAGACCTCAGACGAGCGCAGGTTCGCGCGCAAGTTCCGACGAACTGGCGCGGGCGACGCGCGCTGCTAAAGATGTCGATCGCGGCACCGATGCGGGGTACAGGGCATGCCCCAAGGAGCCAGCATGGCTGCAAGCGACGGACGCAACGACCGCGGCCGCGACAAGCGCGCCGCGAAAGAGGCCGCCGAGGCCGAGTTCAGCGACCTGTACTCGGTCGAGTATCTGGCGGACGTCGCCTCGGGAGACGCTCGCGAGGAGCGGCTTGCGGAGCTCAAGCGTCGCATCGCACTCGGCGCGTACAAGCCCGATCCCGATGCGATTGCCGAGGGCATGCTCTCGCGCGTCGGGCTCGGCGGGTCGGACGAGGACTGAGCCCGGGGCCGCGTTCCGTCAGTCCGGCTGCAGGCCGACCAGGATCACCGTGGCGTTGTCGTCACCGCCCCGCGCGTTCGCGAGCTGGATCAGCGCCTCGGCTGCGCCCGCAAGGCGCTCCTCGCGACCGCAGAGGCAGTGCTCGATGTCCGAATCCGCGATCTGCGACGAGATCCCGTCCGAGCACAGCACGAACACGTCGCCCGGCCGCGTGCGCAGGCCCGCGACGTCGGGCTCCACCCACGGCACGACGCCGACGGCGCGCGTGATCACGTGGCGGCTCGGGTGCACGCGCGCCTGCTCTGCGGTGATCTCACCGCGCGCGACGCGCTCGCCCACCAGTGAGTGGTCGAGCGTGAGCGCGTGAAGCTTGCCCGAGCGGAGCAGATAGAGCCGGCTGTCTCCCGCGTGTGCCAGCACCGCCTCTTCGCCGCGAAGCCAGAGCGCCGCCAGGGTCGTGCCCATGCCGCGCAGCTCCGCGTCGGCTTGCGCGCTCTCCAGGATCGCCTCGTTCGCGCGCGTGAAGGCATGACGAAGGACGTCGGGCGCAGGGCCGTCGGGGTCGGCGCTCACGGTCTCGACGACCATTGCAACGCCGAGATCGGAGGCGCGGCGTCCCGCGACGTGTCCGCCGAGCCCGTCCGCGACGACGAAGAGAGCGAGCTTCTCCTCGACGGCGTAGGAGTCCTCGTTCGCGCGCCGCTTTCGGCCCGTGTCGGTGCACGCGGAGATGGAAAGGCGCATGCGTCGACGGCTCCCGAGCGGATCTCATGCTTCGGATCGGGTGGCGCGCGCAACCGCTTGATCCCGACGCGTCGCGATTTGGTATGGTTCGACGCGGGGGGAGCCTTTTGAGACCGCGCATTCAATCGCTCTCGGACGCGATCCGATAGGAACCGGCAAGTCCGGCCGCTTCCAGTGGCAGGCGC
>CAZMKX010000168.1:0-7209 GCA_964566375.1 uncultured Myxococcales bacterium | reverse complement strand
CGCCGCTAGATCCGCTCGACGATCGTCGCGGTGCCCATGCCGCCGCCGGTGCACATCGCCACGAGGCCGGTCGTCTTGTCCTGGCGCTCGAGCTCGTCGACGAGCGTTCCGATCAGCATCGCGCCGGTGGCTCCGATCGGGTGACCGAGCGCGATCGCGCCGCCGTTGACGTTCACCTTCGCCGGATCGGCGCCGGTGTCCTTCAGGAAGCGCAGGATCACGGCCGCGAACGCTTCGTTGACCTCGAGCAGGTCGATGTCCTTCATCGTCATGCCCGCGCGCTTCAGGCACTTGTTCGCCGCCGGGCCGGGGGCGGTGAGCATGATCAGCGGCTCGTCGCCCGCGACCGCGCTCATCACGATGCGCGCGCGCGGCTTCAGGCCGTGGGCCTTGGCGTACTCGGGCGAGGCCAGCACCACCGCGCCGGCACCATCCACGACGCCGGAGCTGTTGCCCGCGTGGTGGACGTGGTTCAGCTGGCTGACGTTCGGGTAGACCTGACGGACCAGACCGAGCATGTCCTTCGTCGCCTGCTCGAACTTGAAGCCGTCCATCTTCGGGAAGCTGGGCTCGAGCTTCGCAAGCCCTTCCGCCGTGGTGCCGGGCCGCGGGTACTCCTCGCGGTCGAGCGCGACCGAGCCATCGCCGTTCTTGATCGGCACGAGGCTCTTGTCGAAGCGCTTCGCGGCGAGCGCGGCGGCCGCGCGCTTCTGGCTCTCGACTCCCACGGCGTCGCACTGCTCGCGCGTCCAGCCGTCGACGGTCGCGATCAGATCGGCGCTGAGGCCCTGCGGCACCTGCGGATGCGTCTCGAGCAGGTGGGCGTTGTTCGCGTGGAAGCCGTCGGTGCCGTTGCGCGCCGGCCGGCTCATCGACTCGACGCCGCACCCGATCACGAGATCCTGATGACCCGCCGCGACGCCCATGGCCGCGAACGTCACCGCCTGCTGGCCCGAGCCACAGAAGCGGTTCAGCGTCACGCCGGGCACGGTGACCGGCCAGCCGGCGTCGAGCACCGCCATGCGGCCGATGTCGTGGGCGTGGTCGCCGGCGTGGGAGCCGTTGCCGCAGACGACGTCGTCGACGTCCTTCGGGTCGAAGCCGGCCTTCTTCTGCAGGGCGTTCAGAACCTGCGCGAGCACGCGCTGAGGGTGCAGGTGCGCGAGCGCGCCCTTCCCTTGCTTGCCGACGCCGCGGGGCGAGCGAACGGCGTCGAGGATCCAGGCTTCGCGGGTCATGGGAGGCTCCCGAAAGTTCGTTGGCGTGCCACCATCGCATCGTCGTGCCCGCGTTGCCAGCGCCCGACGAGTACGGCTCTCGGGAAATCGGTATCGTGCCCGGATCCCATTCGGGCTGGCGAGCCTCGAGAGGAGACGGGATGGCCAAGGAGCGGTCGGTGCGGGTAGTGATCGTCGGCGCGGGGATGTCGGGGATTCTTTCCGCGATCAAGCTGCGCGAGGCGGGCTACGACGACTTCGCGATCTACGAGAAGGCCGACCGGCTCGGCGGGACGTGGCGCGAGAACACCTACCCCGGGATCGCCTGTGACGTGCCGTCGCTGCTCTACAGCTATTCGTTCGAGCCGAATCCGGAGTGGAGCCACCAGTACTCGCCCGGCGGCGAGATCCAGCGCTACTTCGAAGGCGTCGCGCGCAAGTACGGCGTCGAGAAGAGCATCGTGTTCGGCGAGGAGATCACGCGCTGCACCTGGCGCGACGAGCGCTGGCAGCTGGAGACCCGGCGCGGCAAGCGCGACCAGGCCGACGTGGTGATCGCCGCCAGCGGCGTCCTGCACGTGCCCAACTACCCGGACATCGCCGGGCTCGAGACGTTCGCGGGCGCGTGCTTCCACAGCGCGCGCTGGGATCACGAGGTCCCGCTCGACGACAGGCGCGTGGGCGTGATCGGCACCGGCTCGACCGCCGTGCAGATCACCTCGGCGCTGGCCGATCGCGTCGCCCGCTTCGAGCTGTTCCAGCGCACCGCGCAGTGGGTGCTGCAGGTTCCGAACCCCGCCTACACCGAAGCGGAACGGCTGCAGTTCCAGCGCGACCCGGGGCAGCTGCGCCAGGCGCACACCAACCTCGCGGCGATTTTCGAGCAGACCTTCTCGAACGCGCTGGTCGACGCGAGCTCTCCGGGCATGGCGATGATCGAAGAGCAGTGCCGCCAGAACCTGGAGAACAACGTCGTGGATCCGGTCTTGCGCGAGCGGCTGCGGCCGAACTACCGCGCGGCGTGCAAGCGCCTGGTGATGTCGCCGGACTTCTACGAGACCCTGCAGAAGCCGAACGTGGAGCTCGTCACGAGCGGCATCGAGCGCATCGAGCCCGAAGGCGTGCGCACGAAGGACGGGAAGCTGCACGCGCTCGACGTGCTGGTGCTCGCGACCGGCTTCAAGCCCGATCGCTTCATGCGGCCCACGCAGATCACCGGTCGCGACGGCGTGAAGCTCGACGACGTCTGGTCGAAGCGGCCGACCGCCTACCTGTCCATCGGCGTGCCGGGCTTCCCCAACCTGTTCATGCTGAACGGTCCGAACGGCCCGGTCGGGAACTTCTCGCTGATCGAGGTCGCGGAGCTGCAGTTCAAGTACATCCTGCAGCTCCTCGCCGAGATCCGCGACGGACGCTGTCGCGAGATCTCGCCGACGCAGGCCGCCAGCGACGCGCTCGAGGCAGCGCGCACCGAGGCGGCGAAGAACACGATCTGGACCACCGGCTGCAAGAGCTGGTACCTCGACGACCGCGGCGTGCCCGCGAGCTGGCCGTGGGGCTTCGATCGCTTCCGCGAGGAGATGGCCAAGCCCCGGCTCGAGGCGTACGAGCTGCGCTAGGCTCTACGCACTTCGGCGTTGCCCGAGCGGCTGCGCCGGGACTACGAGCCATCCGGACGAGCCTTGGGCGCAGACATCGTCTCGCCCTTCTGCCTGGAGCGTCAGGGCCACCCTGGCAGCCCCAGGCGTGAAGGGTTCCTCGACGTCCGCAGCTCGAAGCGGCGGTCGACCACGCGCCGGAAGCCGAGCGCCCGCGCGAGCGCGAGCGATGGCGCGTTCTCCGGCGCGATCGTCGCGACGAAGCGCTCGACGCCGTGGGCCGCGTGCGCCCAGGCGATCAGCGCGCGACAGGCCTCGCGCGCGTAGCCCCGGCGCCGGTCCGGATCGAAAACCGTCCAGGTGAGCTCGACACCGTCGGGTGTCGGCGGAGCGTGGAACCCGACGTGCCCGACCATGCGCGCACCCTCGCGCAGGACGAGCGCGCGCAGCGACCAGGGCGCGAACGAGGGTCCCGCGCGCAGGCGCTCGAGCGCGACCCGACGCGTGTCTGCGAGGTCCGGCCAGCCGTCGGGAACACGCGCTCCGAGGATGCGCGAGGCCGCGCGCGCGTCGCCTTCGAGCGCGGCGTCGAGGAAGTCCGGCGCGAGCGACACCAGATCGAGTCGCGGGGTCGGGATCGGCTCGGTCACGCGCTCAGCCGAACAGCCGCTTCGCCGCCAGATCCGCACCCGCGCGCAGGCTCCGGAGCTTCTCCCAGACGAGCTCCTCGGCGACGTCGCCGAAGCCCGCCGCGGTGGCGAAGCCGCAATCGGTGCCCGCCAGCACCCGGCGCGGATCGCCGAGTGCCGCGGCTGCACGCTCGATCCGTTCGGCGACGACCTCGGGGTGCTCGACGTAGTTGGTGGTGGTGTCGATCACGCCCGCGATCACCCGCCAGTCGCGCGGCGGCGGGTTCCGGCCCAGCACGCGGTGCTCGTGCGCGTGGCGCGGGTTCGCCATCGAGAGCACCAGAGCCCCGGCATGCGCACGGTACAGGTGCGGCAGGAGCGGCTCGAGGTCGACGTCGTGGGTGTGCGGGCCTTCGTAGTTCCCCCAGCACACGTGCAAGCGCACGCGCTCGCGCGGAACGTTCGCGAGTGCGCGGTTCGTCGCCTCGATCACGCTGTCCACGAAGGCCAGGAACGCATCGAGCGGGCGGTCGGCGAAGAGCGTGTGCCGCTCCATCGCCAGGTCGGGCGCGTCGATCTGCAGAAGGAAGCCGTGCGCGACGATCGCCTCGTACTCGACGCGCAGCGCGTCGGCGACGGCGTCGACGTACTCGGCGAGCGTCGCGTAGTGCGCGTTCTGCATGGCGCAGGCGACGATCCCGGGCGACGGCGCGGTGACGAAGACCTCCTCGAACTTGCGCGGCTCCGCGTCGAGGATCGCGCGCAGCGCGTCGCACTCGGCCGAGATCGCCGCGGCGCCGAGCGAGCGCACCGCTCCGATCGCGCGCGGCGCGCTCATCAGGCTCACGCTGTCGCGCGCGAACTGCGGCGCCGCGAGCTCGAGGAAGCTCGGAAACGCCGCCAGGTCACGCATCAGCGGGCGCTGCGAGCTCCCGCCGAAGCCGGTCATGCGGTGCTGGACGTGCGTGAAGAAGCTCTCGCGCGCCTGCTCGCCGTCGTTGCCGACGTCGATGCCGACCTCGAGCTGCTTCGCGACCGCGCGCGCCGTCGCCTCGCGCGCGAGCCGCGCGAGCTCCGCCCCGTCGATCGACTCGCCCCGGCTGCGCCGGACGTACAGCGCGGTGAGCGCCTTCGGCCGCGGCAGGCTGCCCGCGTGCGTCGTCCGGATGCGCGCGTCGTTCGAGCTCACCGCGTGTCCTCCTCGCCGTCGCCGCGACTCTGGCAGACCGCGATCGGCCCCGGCAAGCTCCGCAGGACCGCGTGACGAAGTACGGTGCTCTCCGCCCGTGGCTGATTCCCGCTGCGGCCCTCGCGGTCGCGGCGCTGCGCGTCTACGAGTGCCTGCAGCTCCCGGTCGAGACCGGCGACGTGGCGCGCAACCTGCTCTACGGCGTGGAGGTCGGCGCGCGGGGAATCGGCGCCGCGGGCAAGCCGCTCGTCGAGATCTCCGCGTACTGGGCATCCGCGCCCTGGCCGCGCCTGCCGTTCAACTACCCGCCGGTCGCGCTCGCGTTCTTCGCCGCGGTCGCCGCGATCTCGCCCACCGTGCTCGCCGCGAAGCTCGCGCTCAGCGCCGTCGAGGCGGCCAACGCCTGGCTCGCCGCCCGTCTCGCGCGGAGCGCGTGGCTCGGCGTCGCCTACTGGGCCTCGCCGATGTCGATCTGGTGGGTCTCGCGCGAGGGGCAGTTCGAGCCGTTGCAGACGCTCTTCACGTTGCTCGCGCTCCTCGCCGCCTCGCGCTTTCCGCTCGCCGCGGGCGCGGCGCTCGGCCTCGCGATCTGGGTCAAGATGACCGCCGCGGCGCTGCTGCCCTGGCTCGCCTTCACGCTCGGGAAGTCGGGCCGACGCGCGCTCGCGCTCGGCGCCGCGGGACTCGCTCTGGCGTCGCTGCCCGCGCTCGCGGCAGAGCACGCCTACGGCGGGATCTCGAACGTGCTCCGCTTCAGCGCGCCGCTCGTCTACAACCCGTACTACTGGGACTGGACCGCGCGCATGTTCAGCTGGAACCCGGCCTGGCTTATCGCCGTGAACCAGCTCGCGAGCTACGGCCTGCTTGCCGCGCTCTTCGCGCTGGCGATCCGCTCGCGGAACGCGCTCGCGTTCGCGGCGCCGATCGCGTTCGTGCTCTTCTGCAAGCTACACACGAACGTGCAGTTCTGGTACTTCGTCTACCTGCCGGCGCTGCTGCTGCCGATCCCGAATCCGTCCGTTCGCTTCGCGTTGATCGCTGCGAGTCCGCTGCTCGACGTGCGCAGCGCGCTCGAGCTCGCGTTCGGCTCGGACGGCCAGCGCGGCTTCCGCGGACTGCCGTCGGTCTTCGACGTCTACCCGCCGTCGCCGTGATCCGCGCCGGCGCTCAGAGCGGGCCGCCGTCCGGGCGGCGGAACTCGAGACCGCTCCACGCGAGAAGCCACGACGCGAGGACGCCCAGTCCGGTGCCCGCCTTCGCCGACACCGCCGCGACGCGCTCGAGCGGAAGCGCGAGCGCGCGCGACGCGTCGCGGCGCAGCTGCTCGATCTCGCTTCGACCGAGCTTGTCGCACTTGGTCAGCACCGCGCGCGCGTCGACGCCCGCCGAGACGAGCCAGGTGACGAGCTCGATCTCTTCGGCCTGCGCGCCGCGGCGCGCGTCGACGAGCACGAGCGCCCCGCGCAGCGCCGCGCGGCCGCTGCCCAGGTACGAATCGACGAGCGGCGCGAACGCCCGCCGCTCCGCCTTGCTGATCGCGGCGTAGCCGTAGCCGGGCAGGTCCACGAGGTACATGCGCTTCTCGACGTGGTAGAAGTGCACGCGCCGCGTCCGGCCGGGGGTGTTGCTCGTGCGCGCGAGCGACTTGCGGCCGACCAGCTTGTTGATCAGCGTGGACTTGCCGACGTTGGAGCGGCCGATGATGGCGACCTCGGGCAGTCCTGCGCTGGGAAAGAGACTGCTGTCGGCGGCGTCGATTTCGAGGTCTGCGTCCAAGCTGCGCTCCTACCGCGCCTGCGATTGACGCTGCTTGAGGCCGAAGTTAGCCTCGCTGCCCATTCCCGCACGGGATAGTACGGGGGTCCGGATGAGCAAGGGCGTGCAGATCGCGCTCGCGACGGTCACGGTTCTCGCGGGGCTCGCCCTGGTCCTGACGCTCGGCTCCGCGGGCGAAGGCACCTTCCGCTACTACTCCGACGTGGGCTCGTTCGTCTCCGCGCCGAGCGGCGAGACCTCGGACCTGCCCGCGCGCGTGCACGGCTTCGTCGTCACGGGCTCGATCGCGAAGGATCTGGCCGCCGGGCACGTCGACTTCCACGTGCGGGACGACGCGGGCGCGCACACGCTGCCGGTTCGCTTCCTGGGCATCGACGTGCCGGATCTCTTCAAGGACGGGGCCGAAGTGGTCGTCGAAGGGCGCTACGCTTCCGGCACTTTCATGGCCGAGCGCGTGATGGCGAAGTGCCCGTCGAAGTACGAGACCAAGCCGCCCGGCCAGAGCACGTAACACCGCGCGGAGCGCGGGTCGGGAGATCGCTTGGTCGTCAACCTGCTCGTCGCGCTGGGAAGCCTGGCGCTGCACCTGGTCGTCTTCTTCGCGCTCTTCGCGGGCGTCACGGCGGTGGTCGGCGCGCTGCGCAAGCGCCCCGATCTGGTCACGAGCGCGGAGCGCGCCGTGATCGCGGTCTTCGCGCTGCTCACGCTCGCGATGCTCGGGCTCGAAGCCGCGCTGCTCGGGGACCGCTTCGACCTGGCCTTCGTCGCGCAGATCTCCACGCGCGAGCAGCCCTGGATCT
>CAZMKX010000167.1:0-7218 GCA_964566375.1 uncultured Myxococcales bacterium | reverse complement strand
TCGTCCGCGAGCGCGCGCGCCCGACCCAGGACGGTGACGCGCCAGCTCGCCTGCGCATCGGCTTCGGGCAGCGGATCGCGCACGAAGAGCGACACGCGCGCGTCGCGTCGCAGGTTTCGCGTGTGCTGCGCGATTCCGGACAGCAGCACGACGGGCGTCCCGTCCGCGCGGAGCGCGAAGGGTGCGAGCGAGCCGAACGGCCAGCCCTCGACGTCGCGCTCGGCGGCGAGCGTGGAGAGCGTCGCGGTCGATTCCGACAAGAGCCAGTGTCGGACATCCGCCCCGGGGTCGGAGCTCACGACGCCGGGATTCCCGGCGCGTCGCTCGCGACGCCGAGCTCGCGCAGGATCGCGACCCGGAGCGACTGCACCTGGTGACTCGTGAGCTCGCGCGGATGCGGAAGCTCGACTTCGAACGTGGCCTGGATCCGCGTCGGCCGCGGAGTCAGGACGAGCACGCGGTCTGCGAGGTGGATCGCCTCCTCGACGTCGTGCGTGATGAGCAGGACGGTGTGGCGCTCCTCGGCCAGGATGCGCAGCAGCTCGAAGCGCATGCGCAGGTTCATCAGCGCGTCGAGCGCCGAGAACGGCTCGTCCATGAACAGGCACTCGGGCTTCACGACCAGCGCGCGTGCCAGCTCGACGCGCTTCAGCATTCCGCCCGAGAGCTCGTGCGGATAGCTGTTCTCGAAGCCCTTCAGCCCGACGATCTCCGCATAGTGATCGGCGAGCCCCGCCCTGTCGCCGTGCGCTCGGCCGTTGAGGCCGAACATCAGATTGCGCTGCACGGTGAGCCAGGGAAACACGGAGCCGTGCTGCGATATCAGGATTCCGCGGGCGTCCGGCCGCTTGCGCTCGACTCCGTCGACGAGGACGGAGCCGCGATCCGGGCGCACGAATCCCGCGGCCAGGTTCATCAGCGTCGACTTTCCGCAGCCCGACGGGCCGACGA
Organism: uncultured Myxococcales bacterium; assembly: GCA_964566375.1. Classification (GTDB taxonomy): domain Bacteria; phylum Myxococcota_A; class UBA9160; order SZUA-336; family SZUA-336; genus VGRW01. The sequence goes on along the minus strand of CAZMKX010000167.1, from coordinate 6,267 downwards.
TGGCGACGAACTCGCCTTCGCCGACCGCGAAGCTGACGCCGTCGACGACCGGGAGCACGCCCCGGCCGGACGGAAACGCCTTCCAGACGTCGCGCACCTCGAGCTTAGCGCGCATAGCGCCACCGCACGGCCTTGAGTCCCTCCAGAAGTCGCATCAGGCCGTCCAGCGAGAGCCCGATCAGCCCGATGATCACCATTCCCGCGACCACCAGATCGTAGCGGTTGCCGGCGTTGCGCGAGTCGATGATGAGATAGCCGAGCCCCGAGCGCAGGGCGATCATCTCCGCCGCGACGACGACGAGCCACGCCACGCCGAGACCGATGCGCATTCCGACGATGATCTGCGGCAGCACGGCGGGAATCACCACCTGGCTGAAGAGGGTGCGCCGCGAGACGCCGAAGTTCTCGGCCGCGCGCAGGTAGCGCGATTCGATCGAATGCACGCCTTCGGTCGTCTGCACGATCATCGGGAAGACCGACGAGATGAAGATCAGATAGATCGGCGAGGCGTTGCCGACCCCGAACCACAGGATGGCGATCGGAATCCACGCGATCGGAGAGATCGGCCGAAGAATCTGGAAGAGCGGGTTCAGCGTATCGAAGACGCCGCGCACCCAGCCCATCCACAGCCCGAGCGGCACGGCGATCGCCACCGCGAGCAGGAAGCCCGTTCCCACGCGCAGCAGCGATGCGCCGATGTGCGCCCAGAGCGTTCCATCGCGCAACAGCTCCAGCGTTCCGGTCACGACCTGCAGCGGCGTAGGGAAGATCACGCTGCCGCTCGCGACGACCGTGCCCCACCACGCGGCAACGAGCAGCGCGAGGACGGCCACGGCAGGAAGCGATCGCATCAGCCGGCTCATGAGTCGAAGAGTCCTCTCACCCGATGGTGAAGTCGGGCCCAGGGTGTCGAGGGGAACGGCTCCACCAGGATGGTCATCTTGCCGCTGGAGTGCGCCGTGCAGTCAAACGGATAGCTCGATGCGCGCTCGAAGGGCAATCGGAAGCTCTGGCCGGGCATCATCAGCGTCGGACCGAAGATCTGCGGCACGTCGTCCAGATTCACGAGCAAGAGGACGTCGTTCACGCCGAGGGTCAGCCGGATCTCGGAGGGCAGGATCTCGAGCTCCTCCCCCGACATGCGCCGCGCCCACGTGCCCTTCGGGATCTCGAAGCGCTCCTCGCGCGAGCGCGCGTGGACGGGGGCGAGGGCGGCCCATGCGACCAGACCGAGCGCGCACGCCGTCAGCCCGAGGACCGTCCGGCGCTCGCGCGCGCTCACGGTCCGAGCAGGATCCGGACGTCGTGCACATAATCGTCCGCCGAGTGTCCGAACGGCATGAGCGCGCGAAGATCGCCCTTGCGATCGATCAGGTAGGTCGACGACGAATGCGAGAACGACGCGCCGCCCGCGACGGCCTGCGCGAAGACGCCATACGTCTTGCGCACGGCCTCGAGCTGCGCTCCGTCCCCGGTTCCGCCGACGAAGCTCGGGTCGAACGCGGCGAGATACGTGCGCAGGCGCTCGGCGTCGTCGCGTTCGGGATCGACGGTCACGTAGATCACCTGGAGGTCGCTCGCGTCGTCGCCGAGCTTCCTGCGCGCCTCGGCCAGCACCGCGAGCGTCACCGGGCAGACGTCGGCGCAGGCGGTGAAGCCGAACTCCAGGATGACCACCTTTCCGCGGTATCGGCTGAGCTTCAGCTCGCCGCCGTCGGAGCCGCGCAGTGTGAAATCGGGCGCGGGGTGCGGCGGACTGAAGACGCCCGCCTTCATCTTCGCATCCTCGCTCGCACGCGCGACGCCGGCGACGAGCGGGAGCGCGAGCGCGAGCAGGATCGCGGCAGCATGGTGGAGAACGGTCGTCGTCATCTCAGAGGCCGATCTCCACGGTCTCGCGAGCCGCCACGAAGCTCTCGTCCATGTAGCTCTCGTAGGGGATCGGGTGCCGGATCGTACCGGCTTCGAGCGAGAGCTGCATCAGCTCCTCGAACTCCGCGCGGATCATGCGCAGGTCGCCGTACGTCACACGGTCCGTCGGATTCTCCATCACGAACCTGATCACGTTGGGATCCTGATTGAAGAACTCGCGGCCGGCGGCGATCTCGGCCGCCTTGTCGCGGTTCGCCTGGTTCTCGTCCAGCCACACGCCCGCGGCCTGTACGTGATCGACCAGATCCTGCACCAGCGGGCGGTTCTCCAGGATCAGCTCTTCCCGGACGGTCAGCACGCAGCAGATGTAGTTGCGCCACTCGTCGCGCGTCATGCGCAGGGGACGCGCGTAGCCCGCGCGCTGCGCGGCTGCGCCGAACGGCTCACCCGTGCAATAGGCGTCCACCGCGTTCGCATAGAGCGCCGCCGGCATGTCCGGCGGAGGCATCTCGACGATCTCGATCTGGTCCGTCGTCATGTTCTCTTGCGCGAGCATCTTGCGCAGGAAGAGCAGATCGACCGCGAAGCGGCTGGGAATCGCGATCCGCTTGCCCGCGAGCTGAGCGAAGTGCTCGTACGGTGAATCGCTGCGCACCATGATCACCGCACCCGAGCGATGGCCGAGCGAGACGATCCTGACCGGGATGCTCCGATCCGCCAGGTCCATGACCAGCGGCGCCAGCATGTACGCCGCCTGGATCCGACCGGCCATGAGTGACTCCTTGATCTCGGGCCAGCCGCTGTACTTCTGGTATTCGTAGTTGAAGCGCGGTGCGGCGCCGGACGCGCGGGCGTTCTTCGCCGCGCGCGCCACGCAGGCGACCGGCAGCGTGAGATTGCAGGTCACCGGCAGCCCGCCCACCTGCAACGCGTCGCTTCGTTTCTCGCCGGCGCAGGAGAACGCGCCCAGCGTGAAGGCGGTCGCCACCGCGCCCTGGAGCCATTGCCTGCGACTCAGCGCGAGAGCCCTGTCGTGAGCGCGTGACACCAAACGTCCCTCTTCAGGCCAGCCCGAGTCGCACGAGCTGGTCGTCGGGCGCCTCGATCGCGACCAGCGCCGCGCGCAACCGTTCCGCCGCGCGCTTCTCGGCGGCGGTGCCGGCGAGGTCGCGGTTCTCGTCCGGATCCTCGCGCAGGTTCCACAAGTGACTGCCGCTGAACTGGCCGATGCCCCAGAACGGCAACGGGTCGCCCTGCAGGTACGGCTGGCGGATCACGGGCACCTTCGAGCCCGGCATGCGGTCGAGCCGCGCCCGCTCGTCGGGAAGCGGCATGCGCAGCTGCGGCAGGCGCGCGATCGGCATCGTCGACCAGCGGTTCGAGAACACCGACAGAGGCGCGTTCGGCCCGACCGGGCCGCGCGCGTACTTCTCGGTGCCGTCGATCACGTGCACCTCGCGCCCCCAGTAGCCCGAGAGCGCCCAGTCGCGCACGCGCGTCGTCTCGCCGCGCACGAGCGGCGCGAGCGAGCGCCCGTGGGTGCGCTGGCGCGCGCCGACGCCGAAGAGGTCGAGCAGCGTCGCGTGGACGTCGACGTTCGTGGTGAGCGCCGAACAGGTGCGCGGCGCGATGCCCGGCCACGCGATCATCAGCGGAATGTGCCCGAGCGTCTCGTAGACGGGCAGGGCGGGCTTGCCGAACGCGTCCTTCTCGCCGAGATAGTGGCCGTGATCGGTGCAGACGATCACCGCGGTCGAGTCCCACAGACCCGTCCGGTCGAGCACGTCGAGCAGGCGGCCGAACCAGTGGTCGATCATCGTGAGCTTGCCGCCGTAGCACGCGCGCACCTGCCGCGCCTCGCGCTCGCTCAGCACGCCGCTTCCGACACCCGCGCGCGTATAGGGCGGCCAGATCAGGTGCGGCCCCTGCCAGTCGGGGTCGTAGAGCGACGCGTACGGCTCCGGTGTGTCGAACGGCTCGTGGGGATCGAACTCGTCGACGAAGAGCAGGAAGCGCTCGTGGTGGGGCGCGTCGTGCTCGAGCCAGCGCGATGCCGCCGTCAGCGTGCGCGGCCCGGGAAAGTCGGCTTCCTCGCGAAAGTAGCCGCGCGAGTTGTCGTAGTGCGTGTGCCCGCGGCCGTGCGACGGCGCGCCGATCCAGCTCGGGTCCGGGCGCGTGCGCCACGCGTCGCTCTCGTGGCCGCGCTGGTAGTCCCAGGCCGTGAAGTCGCAGTGGTAGTTCTCGCCGCCGACCTCGAACAGGTGCGGGTGATCGGAGACGAGCATCGTCGTCACGCCCGCTCGCGCGAGCTCCACGGTGATCGGGTCCTCCCAGATCTCGATCGAGCCCCACGGCTTCCACAGGAAGTCGAGCGCGCCGCAGAGCAGGTCGTGCCGCGCGGGCATGCACGGCAGCGACCCGGCGTAGTGCGTGTCGAAGCGCACCGCGCGGCGCGCGAAGCGATCGAGGTTCGGGGTCGCGAACTCGCGCGAGCCGTAGGCGCCGAGCAGGTGGCGGTTCAGGCTGTCGAGCAGCACGACGACGGCGTTCTTCGGCACGTTCGGCGCGCCGGCCGGGTTGACGGAGGCCGCGGATTTCATGACAGGATTCTGTCACATGGAAGTCTCCGCCGCGTTCGCTCCGGGACGGGACCTGGTCGACTACGTCTCGCTGGCCGAATCGCTCGGCTATCGACGCGCCTGGGTGTACGACTCGCCCGCGCTCTACGAGGACGTCTGGGTCGCACTCTCGCAGATCGCCGAGCACACCGACGAGATCGGCTTCGGCCCGGCGGTGATCGTGCCGAGCCTGCGCCACGTGCTCACCACGGCGGCCGCGATCGCGACGCTCGAGGCGCAGGCGCCCGGCCGGCTCGCGGTGGCGGTCGGAACGGGCTTCACGGGGCGGCGAATGCTCGGGCAGAAGCCGCTCCCGATGAGTGCGCTCGAGTGCTACGTGCGGCAGCTGCGCGGGCTTCTCGCGGGTGAAGCCGTCGAGGTGGACGGTGCGGCGGTGAAGCTCTGCCAGCCGGAGGGCTTTGGCGCCGAGCGACCGATCCGCACGCCGATCCTGGTGGCGGCGAACGGGCCGAAGGGGCTCGCGCTCGCGAAGGCGCTCGGCGACGGCGTGATGTGCATCAGCCGCCCCCAGCCGGGCTTCGCCTGGTGTGCGGCGCTCCTGTTCGGGACGGTGATGGAGGAGGGCGAGACCTTTCGCTCGAGGCGCGTGCTGGACGCGCTCGGTCCCGCGCTCGCGGTGATCTACCACGGCGTCTACGAGGCGTCGCCGACCGGTGTCGATGCGCTGCCCGGCGGCGCGGCCTGGCGCGCCGAGCTCGAGAAGGTGCCCGCGGCCGTGCGGCATCTGGCCGTGCACGAGGGGCACCTCGTCGAGCTCTCCGCGCTCGACCGCCGGCTCGTCTCGCCGGACCTCGCGGGCCTGACGTTCTCGGGCACCGAGACGCAGCTTCGCGCGCGGCTCGCGTCGCTCGAGGCCGAGGGCCTGACGGAGGTGGTCTACCAGCCGATCGGGCCCGACATCCCGCGCGAGCTCGACGCGTTCGCGAGGATGGCCGGTCTGTGAGACGGGCGTTCGCGGCGGCGGCCCTGCTCGGCTTCGCCCTCACGCCCCCGGCCTCGGCCGACCCTCCGCCGTTCGCGCGGACGGAGGAGCGCGCGGACTGCACCGACCGCGATCCGCTGCGCCGGCCGTTCTTCGGCGACCTGCACGTGCACACGACGCTCTCGCTCGACGCCAGCACCCAAGGAACGCGCAATCGTCCGGCCGACGCCTACCGCTTCGCGCGCGGCGAGCGCATCGGCGTGCAGCCGTACGCCGCCGACGGCAAGCCGCTTCGCGAGATCCGGCTCGCGCGACCGCTCGATTTCGCCGTCGTCACCGATCACGCGGAGCTTCTCGGCGAGGCGCACATCTGCAACGCGCCCGGCCTCGACGGCTACGACTCGTGGGTGTGCCGGATCTACCGCGGGTATCCGCGGCTCGCCTTCTTCCTGATGAACTACCGCGCATCGAGCGGCGACGCTGCCCAGCCGCCGACGCGCTTTGCGTTCTGCGGTACCGACGGCGCGGGCTGTCGCGAGGCGGCGCGCATGCCCTGGCGCGAGATCCGCGAGGCTGCCGAGGCCGCCTACGATCGCAGCGCCGACTGCCGCTTCACGAGCTTCGTCGGCTACGAGTGGACCGGCGCGGCCGGGCCGGGCAACAACCTGCACCGCAACGTCATCTTCCGGAACGAGGTCGTGCCCGCGCTGCCGTCGAGCTTCATCGACACGCCCGCGCCCGAGCTGCTCTGGAAGGAGCTGCGCGCGTCGTGCACGCACGCGGGCAACGGCTGCGACGCGCTCGTGATCCCGCACAACTCGAACCTGTCCGCAG
>CAZMKX010000166.1:0-7233 GCA_964566375.1 uncultured Myxococcales bacterium | reverse complement strand
AGCACCCGGCCGAGCTCGACCCAGTCCCGGCCCGCGACGCCGGGCGCCGTCGCGATCTCGTTCGCGCTCCCGCTCGCTGCCACGGCTCAATCCCGATCTTCCTCGTCGTCGACTTCGTCGTCCTCGTCGTCCTCGCCGTGACCGGCGATGTCGAGGTCCCAGCCCTCGCCGCTGATGGCGAGCAAGGTGCGCATGGCCTTCGCGGTCTTGCCGCGTCGACCGATGATCTTGCCGACGTCGTCCGGCGCGAGCCGCAGCTCGATGACCCGGTCCTCGGCGGCGTGCACCTCGACCTCTTCGGGCTCGTCGGCGAGCGTGCGCGCGATGAAGTTCACGAGCTCTTTCATCGGGTTGGCCTAGCTCGCGCTCGCGGCGGCGGCCTGCGCCTTCTTCTGCCGGCGAACCAGCGAGGCGACCGTGTCGGAGAGCGTGGCGCCCTTCTCGACCCACTTGTCGAGCGAGCCCTCGCGAAGGTGGATCGAGCCCCCGCCGAGCGGGTCGTAGGTGCCGAGCTGCTCCAGGATGCGTCCCTGCCGCTTCTTGCGTGAGTCCATCACGACCACGCGGTACGAGGGATTGCTCTTGGCGCCGGTGCGATACAGGCGAACGGTGACCATGGAAGTACTCCGAGGGCGACGAGGAAGCTCGGCCCGGACGAGCGAAGGGGCGAAGCTATAAGGGCTTCGGACGTGCGTCAACCGGAGGTGTGCGGGCGGCATCCTTCTGCCGCGAGCAAGCCTCGCACGCGTAGCGCACGACGTGGCGCTGGCCGAGCCGGTCGTAGCCCGTGTCGAGCGCCACGCGGCGGACGCGCGGGGCCTCGGCACCACAGAAATCGCACTTCAGGGTGATCGGCTTGCGCTTGGCCATTTCCGGCCGCGACGTTAGCACGTCGGGTATCCTGTCGACGTGCAGCGCAGCGACGATCCCCGACGAGGCGGCCCGCGACGCCCTTCCCCGGCACCCGCGCGCCGGCGCGGCCCCGCGGAGTCGATCTCGGACCTGCTGCCGAGGCTCCTGGACGAGGTCGGTCTGGGCGCAACCGCGCAGGCGGTGCAGGTCATCCGGGCCTGGGACGAGGCGCTGGGCCCTGACTTCCGCAGCCACTGCCGGCCCGACGGCGTGCGAAACGGCGTGATCCACGCGCGCGTGCGCGACTCCTCCTGGATGCAGCGCATGCAGCTCGAGAAGCCGCGGATCTTCAGCCGGCTCCGGGATCTTCTCGGTGACGAGGCGCCCAAGGACATGCGTCTGCGGATCGGGTCGCTGGACTAGGCGAGGACCTCCGCGCTCGGGAGCGCGCCCTCACGGAGCAGATCGAGTGTCCCGTCCTCGGCGACCGCCACGACCGTCGACGGGGCGAGCCCGCTGGCCGGCTCGCCGCCCAGGATCGGAAGGCCCGTACCGAAGGTGCGCTCGATCTCGTCGGCCGAGGTACATGGCGGCTCACCGCTCCGGTTGCAGCTGGTCGAGACGATGGGGCTCGCCGCGGCGCGGGCGAGCGCGGCCGCGCTGGGCTGCGGCGAGCAGCGGAAGCCGACGCCGCGGGGAGTGCGGACGGCGGCGAAGCGCGGGTCGGCGACGGGAAGAACGAGCGTCAGCGGGCCGGGCCAGAAGCGCGCGACGAGACGCGCGGCCGCGGGCGGCAGCGGTGCCGCGTAGCGCTCGAGCGCGGTGGCGTCCGCGAGCAGGACCGAGAGGCCGCGGTCGGCGTCGCGCCCCTTCAGCGCGATCAGGCGCGCGATCGCGTCCGCGCGAAACGCGTCGGCGCCGAGGCCGTAGACGGTCTCGGTCGGGTACGCCACGACCTCGCCGCGCGCGAGCCGCGCCACGGCGTCCGCGAGCGTGACGATCATCGGATCTGCGCAGGGTTCGCGCGACTGCCGATGTCACGGCGATAGTGCGCGCCCGCGAACGTCACCTGCGCGCACAGCGCGTAGGCGCGCGCCCGCGCGGCGGCGATCGTGGCGCCGCGCGCGGTCACGCCCAGCACGCGGCCCCCTGCGGTGAGCCAGCGGCCGTTCTCGCGGCGCGTGCCCGAGTGAAACACTTTTGCGTCGGGCAGACCCGCGATCGACTCGAGGCCGCGGATCTCGCGCCCGCTGGCGTATTTGCGCGGGTAGCCCTCGCTCGCCATCACGACGCAGACGGCGGGCTCGCCGAATCGGACCGGCGTCGCGTTCGCGGGCAGCCGGCCCTCGGCCGCGCCGACCAGGAGCGGCACCAGGTCGGACTCGAGCCGGAAGAGCAGCGCCTGCGTCTCGGGGTCGCCGAAGCGCGCGTTGTACTCGATCACGCGCGGCTGCCCGCCGTCGATCATCAGCCCGACGAAGAGCGCCCCGCGAAAGGGTCGTCCTTCGGCACGCATCCCGTCGACGGTGGGACGCACGATCGTGTCGACGATCAGGCGTTCGACGCGCGCGTCGACGGGCGCGGCTGGCGAGTACGCGCCCATCCCGCCGGTGTTCTCGCCGAGGTCGCCGTCGAGCGCGCGTTTGTGGTCCTGCGCGTGCGAGAGCACGACGAAGCGCTCGCCGTCGCAGAGCGCGTAGAAGCTGGCCTCCTCGCCCTCGAGCCGCTCCTCGATCACGACCTCGGCGCCCGAGGCGCCGAATCGCTTCTCGCGCATGACCTCGGCGAGCGCGTGCAGCGCCTCGTCCGGCCCCGCACAGACCGTGACGCCCTTCCCCGCCGCGAGCCCGTCCGCCTTCACCACGCAGGGTCCGCCGCGCGCCCGCACGTAGGCCTCGGCCTCGTCGGCGGAGCTGAAGCTGGCGTGCGCCGCGGTCGGAATGCCGTGCCGCGCCATGAACTCCTTCGCGAAGCGCTTGCTCGACTCGAGCCGCGCCGCCTCGGCGCTGGGACCGAAGACCGCGATGCCGGCATCGCGCAGGCGATCGGCGATACCCGCGGCGAGCAGGTCTTCGGGTCCGACGACCACGAGCGAGATGCCTTCCCGTTTGACGGCCTCGACGAGCGCACGCGGGTCCGCGGCGTCGAGCGCGAGCACGCGCGCGTCGCCCGCGATGCCGTCGCTGCCGGGCGCGCACAGCACCTCCTCGACGAGGGGGCTCTTCGCGATCGCCCAGGCGAGCGCGTGCTCGCGACCGCCCGAGCCCAGCACGAGTACGCGCATCCGTTCCTCCCGGTGAGGCCCCGATGTACGTGGGCCGGGCGCGAGAATCAAGTCGCGATGCGCGGGATGCGCGGGCCGATCCGCGCGAGGATCTCGTAGGCGATCGTGCCGGCCGCGCGCGCGACCTCTTCGACCGGAATCGCGAGCGCGCCGTCGCGGCCGAAGATCAGAACCGCGTCCCCCGGCGCGACCGCGTCGCTCCCCGGCACCGCCGCGGTGGCGAGGTCGCACGAGACGCGCCCGACGAGGGGCACGCGCCGGCCGCGCCAGCCGACCTCCATCCGCCCTCCCACGGCGCGCGGCAGCCCGTCGGCGTAGCCGATCGCGAGCGTGAGGATGCGAGACGTCTCGCGCGCGACGAACTCGCCGCCGTAGCCGATCCTCGTTCCCGGCGGGACGACCTTCGCCTGACACACGCGCGCAAACAGGCTCATGACCGGCTCGAGCGCGTTTCCACCCTCGAGCGTCGGATCTACGCCCCAGAGCCAGAGGCCCGGCCGCACCGCGTTCGTGCCCGGCGTCGCGCCGCGCGCGATCCCGGCCGAATTGTCCAGATGGACCCAGTCCGGCGAGAAGCCGGCCTCGCGCACGCGCGCGACCAGCGACGCGAAGAGCGAGCGCTGACGCGCGGTGGCCTCGGAACGCGCGTCGTCGGCCTCGGCGAGGTGACTCATGATGCCGTCGAGGCGCAAGCCGCGCGCCGCGCGAAGGCGCGCGAGAAGCTCCGGCAGCTCCGCGGGCGCGAGCCCGAGCCGGCCCATTCCCGTGTCGAGCTTCAGCTGGAAGGTCGCGTCCCGACCGGCGCGCGCGGCCGCGGCCTCGAGCCAGCCGAGCGTCTCGAGGCGGCTCACCACCGGGGTCACGTCGCGCGCGAGCGCCTCGTCGGCTTCGCCCGGCTCGAGCAGCCCGCCGAGCAGGAGGATCGGCTCGCGCACGCCCGCGTCGCGGAGCTCGACCGCCTCGTCGAGCGTGATCACCGCGAAGGCGTCGCAGCCCGCCGAGGAGAGAGCGCGCGCGACGGTGACTGCGCCGTGACCGTAGGCGTCCGCCTTCACGACCGCGATCACGCGTCGGTTCCCGGCGCGCGCGCGGATGGCGCGCAAGTTGCGCACCAGCGCGCCGCAGTCGATCTCGGCCCACGCGCGCGATCTCCCCACCCGGCTCACGCGCTTCAATCTAGGCGAGCTTTCCGCTAACGTCCCGCGCGTGAAGTACGTGCTGAACGGCGAGTCGCAGGAGACGCCGGACCCCCTCAACGTGCTCGAGCTGCTCGGCCGCTTCGATCTTCGCAAGCAGCGGGTCGCGGTCGCGATCAACGCCGAGGTGGTCCCGAAGTCGCGCTTCGCGGAGGTCTGGATCCGCGACGGCGACAAGGTCGAGGTGATCCACGCCGTCGGAGGTGGCGCTTGAGCTCGTCGTTTCGCCTGGGTGACCTGGAGCTTCGCTCGCGACTGATCATCGGCACCGGAAAGTACAAGTCGTTCGAGGAGAACCGGCTCGCGCTCGACGCGAGCGGCGCCGAGATGATCACGGTGGCGGTGCGCCGCGTCGATCTCACGACGCGCGACGCCGGCTCGCTGCTGGACTGGATCCCGCCCGACCGCTTCCACATCCTGCCCAACACCGCCGGGTGTACGACGGCGAAGGAGGCGGTCACCACCGCGCAGCTCGCGCGCGAGCTGCTCGACACGAAGCTCGTGAAGCTCGAGGTGATCGGCGACACGCGCACGCTGTTTCCCGACACGACCGCCACGCTCGAGGCCGCGCGCATCCTGGTGGCGGACGGCTTCACGGTCCTGCCGTACATCACCGACGATCCCGTCGCGTGCATGCGGCTCGAGGAGATCGGCAGCGCGGCGGTGATGCCGCTCGGTGCGCCGATCGGCTCGGGTCTCGGCATCCGCAACCCGGCGAACATCCGCATCATCCTCGAGAGCGTTTCGTGTCCGGTGATCGTCGACGCGGGCGTGGGCACGGCCTCCGACGCGGCGATCGCGCTCGAGCTCGGCTGCACCGCGGTGCTGATGAACACGGGCATCGCGGCCGCCAAGGATCCGATCAAGATGGCGCGCGCGATGAAGCTCGCGGTCGAGGCGGGTCGGCTCGCGTACGAGGCGGGGCGCATGCCGCGCCGGCTGCACGCTCAGGCCTCGAGCCCCGAGACAGGGCTGATCGACCTGCCTTGATCCCGCGTCTGTGCTTCATGAGCGACGGCGCCCGCGGCTCGGCGGGCCGGCCGGTCCTGGACGTGATCGAAGCCCTGGCGCGCGGCGGCGTCGAACTCGTCGTGCTGAGACAGCGGGAATGGTCGGGTGCGGAGTGGAGTGAGGCGTCGCGGCGGCTGGCGCCGCTGCGCGCGCGCGGGCTGCGCGTCGTGGCGAGCCGACGCCTCGACGTGGTACGCGCGCTCGGGCTGGACGGCGTCCAGCTGGGACGCGAGGCGATTCCCGTGCGCGAGGCCCGCGCCTTTCTCGGCGCGGAGGCGTTGATCGGCTACTCGGCACACGACGGCGCGGAGGCCCGGCGCGCCGCCGCCGACGGCGCGAGCTACACGACGCTCTCGCCGATCTACCCGACCGAGTCGAAGCCCGGCGCGCGGGGCCGTGGCTGCGGATGGCTCGCCGCGGAGCTCGCGGCGTGCCCGATCCCGGTGCTCGCACTGGGCGGGATCACGGCCGGGCGCGTCGCCGAGGTCCGCGCGGCCGGTGCCTTCGGTGTGGCCGCGATCGGCGCGCTCGGCGGGGCACCCGATCCCGAGGCCGCCGCTCGCGAGTTCCGCCGCGCGCTCGCCGATGAGGAGGTTCGATGACGCGGCGTACGGCACTCGTGGTCCTGTCGTTCTGCCTGACCGGCTGCGCGCTGCTGCCGCCGGCGTTCGCGCGCGATGCGCTCGACGAGCTTCAGGCACGGATCATCGACGTGAACCGGGAGGTCGCGCCCGCCGTGGTCCACATCGAGTCGGCGGTGCGCGTGAACAACCGGCGCGACCTGATCGAAGGCTCCGGCTTCCTGATCGATCCGAGCGGCGTGCTGCTCACGAACTGGCACGTCGTCGACCGCGCCGAGAAGGTCAGCGTGCTCGTCACCGGCCGGGAGGGCCGCTACGACGCCGAGATCGTCGGCACCGACAAGCAGACCGACGTCGCGGTGCTGCGTCTGGTGCCGCGTCCGGGCGAGCCGCCGTTCGCCTTCGCGAAGGTCGGCGACTCGGACAAGCTCTCGGTCGGCGAGTGGGTGATCGCGATCGGGAATCCGTACGGCCTCGAGGGCTCCGTTTCGCTCGGCATCGTGTCGGCGAAGGGACGCGACCTGCGCAGCGAGCAGCTCTTGAACGACTTCATCCAGACCGACGCGATGATCGACCACGGCTCGTCCGGCGGCCCGCTGATCAACCTGCGCGGAGAGGTGGTCGGCATCAACTCGCGCGGCCAGGGACGCGGAATCGGCTTCACGATTCCGATCAACACCGCCAAGCGCGTCTCGGGCGACCTGCTGGCAGCCGGTCAGATCGCGCGCGGCTACCTCGGCGTGACGATCCAGCCGCTGCCGCGCGAGCTCGCACGCTACTGGGGCGAGCCGGACGTGCACGGAGTGGTGGTCGGCTCGGTCGCGCCCGGGTCTCCGGCGCAGGCGGCGGGGATCGCCGTCGGCGACGTCCTGGTGCGCTTCGACGGCGAGACGCTGCGCGCGGAGAAGGACGACGACCTGGGGCAGTTCTCGCGACTCGTGGCACAGAAAAGTGTCGGAAAGGACGTCGAGATCGAGATCGTGCGCGCCGGCTCGCGCAAGACGCTGCACGCGGTGCTCGCCTCGCAGCCGAAGTACGTCCCCGACGAGGAGGAGACGCCGCACGGCTTCACCGTCGAAGAGGTCACCGAAGCGAGCTTCCGTGGCCAGCGTTTGCCGCAGCGCGAGGGCGTGCTCGTAGCGTTCGTGGAGCCGGGCTCCGAAGCCGACGAGGCGGGCATGGAGCGCGGCGACCTGATCGTCGAGATCGAGAAGGCGCCGATCGCGACGCTCGACGACTTCCGCCGCGCGCTCGGCGCGAAGAAGAACGCGCCGTTCCTGGTTCGCGCGCTGCGCGGCGACGACACGCG
>CAZMKX010000165.1:0-7236 GCA_964566375.1 uncultured Myxococcales bacterium | reverse complement strand
CACGTCGAGCGCCGGCAGCTTCTGGTTCCAGGCGTACTTCTCGTCGAGCTCGGCGGTCTCGACCAGGAGCCGCGCGCGCTCGAGCTCCGGACGCGAGGCGCGCGCCTTCTCGAGCGATGCCTCCGCATTCACGACGTACGGAACGAACGCGGGCTCCTCGGTCTTGATGTAGGTCGACTCGTAGTCGGCGATCCCAGGCTCGAGGATCGCGGTGAGCAGGGCGTCCTGCGCGGCGCGCGCCTCGTTCGACCGGACGATCAAGTCGAAGTCGCGCTGCGCGAGCCCGGCCTCGGCCTCGGTGACCCGTACCTTGGAGACGACGCCGACCTGGTACTGGACCTTCGTCTGTTCGAGGAGGTCCTCCGCCGTCTCCACGCTCTTGATCGCCGCCGACTCGAGCGCGCGCGTCGCGGCGAGCTCCCAGTAGGCGGCTTCGACGGCGAAGACCGTGTCGGAGAGCCGCGCGCGAAAGCTCTCGTCGCTGATGTCCTGACCGACACGGCTCCGGCGCACGAGGAGATCGGGCGTGCTCCAGTAGAAGTCGCGCAAGAGCGGCAGAACGAGCTCGCTGCGCCAGGTCGCGCCGTACTGCGGCTTCAGCGCATACAGGCCCGAGGTCGAGTCGAGGATCTGCATCGTGTAGCCGCTCGAGTAGGAGAGACCCCACGGCAGCAGCCCCTGCAGGCCGCCGTTGTAGGTGTAGTAGTCCTCGTCGACGGTGGTGCCGGTGGTTCCGAACGCGCGAATCACGGTGCTCGCGATCGGGGTCTCGACGTGCTCTCGATCGTAGAGCGCCACCAGGTTCGGCTCGAAGACGCCTTCGGCCTCGCGCACGCGCTCGCGCGCCCCCGCGGGGTCGAGCCGATCGACCTGCAGGCCGAGGTTGTGCTCCAGCGCGAGCGCGACCGCCTCGGACAGTGTGACCAGCCGATCGTGGCCGAGCACTTCGCCCGGAGCCGGCGATTGCGCTGCGGCACTGGCGGCGACCCCGAGCAGGCAGAGGAGGGAGAGCAATGAGCGGATCATCTTGGCTCCGTCGCGCCGACTCCGTGCAGGAAGAAGTCGACGATGGCTGCGGCGTCCGCCTGGACGCTCGTACGTGAAGAGTCGCGCAGGCGCTCGAGGATGGCGCCGCGCAGGGATTCGACCAGGAAGCGGGCGGCGCGTCTCGGGTTGCACTCCCGCAGCTCGCCGCTCTTCGTGCCTCGCTCGATCAGCCCGGACACGAAGCTCACGAGGTGCTCGAGGTTGTGCTCGAGCTTCGCCGTGAGCAGCGTCGGCGAATCGGCCGCGAGCTGACGGTGATCCTGGAGGGCGCGAAAGATCGCCTGGTTCTCGCTGGTGTGTTCGAGCGTGGTGCAGAGCAGCGCCTCGAGCTTGCTCTCCGCGCCGCGCGCGCGCGCGGTCGCGGCCCTCGCGCGCTCCATCAGCTCGGCGAAGCCGTGATCGACCACGTGCCCGAGCAGCTCTTCCTTGTTGCGGAAGTACAGGTAGATCGTGCCCTTCGCGACGCCGGCCTCCTGGGCGATCCGCTCGATCGAGGCGTCGGCGAAACCGGTCTCGGCGATCACGCGGCGCGTGGCCTGCACGATTTCTTCGGTGCGGAAGTCCTTCAGGACTTCCTCCTTGGTTCGACCCACGCGCGCTTGCGCCATTCGGGCTCTCGTTGTGAAGGGGGGTTCAGCCGTTTGAAGCGCCGTCCATCCGGCTGAACGGCGGGTCACCACCTTACGACCGCACGCAAGTGTGTTGCAAGCGCGAACCGGAACCCGGCGATGCGGCGTCCGGTGTTAGGATGGCGGCGGGCTTGCGGCGGACGCGCGAGCCGGGGGGCGCGGTGGCCACTGTTGCCAGGAAATGGGAAGCGAAGGTCGGCGCGCTCGCAGTCTACCCCGGCCACGGCGTGGCCCGCATCGAAGCGCTGCAGATCCGCGAGATCGGCGGCCAGAAGCTCGAGTTCCTGGTACTGCGCAAGCTCGACGACGAGTCGCGGATCTTGATCCCGCGCGACCGCATCACGGAGGTCGGCTTGCGCCCGCCGATCGAGCGCGCCGACGCGCAGCGCATCTGGAAGATCCTGAAGGACCGCAAGCGCGCGAAGGCGCGCGTCGGCATCGCCTGGAGCCGACAGTTCCGCGAGCTTCAGGACAAGCTGAAGCTCGGCACGATCTTCGAGACCGCCGAGGTGCTTCGCGATCTGCTTCGCCTGCAGCACACCAAAGAGCTCAGCTTCGGAGAGCGGAAGCTGCTCGAGAACGCGCGCTCGTTGCTCGTGCAGGAGCTCGCCGCGGCCGAGGACACCGGCACCGAAGAGATCGAGGCGTCGATCCGCGCCGCGGTGAAGTAGCCGCCAGGGGCCGCTCTAGCGACAGTGGCGGCCGAGCGAGCTCACCTCGAAGCTGCGCTCGTCCAGCTCGCCGTCGATCTCGAGCTCTTCGACCTTGAGGGTCGTCTGGGTCTCGGCCCGGACGTCCTTCATCACGATCTCGGCCGGCGTCTGGATACCGCTCTCTTCGAGCATGTCCCCCGCCTGGGCGGTGAGGACCTTGGCCACGCGATCACTGCTGTCGAAGGACTCCGCCTTGATCACCGCGCAGGATTGCTTGTCGACGTAGGTCACGACCTTCGCGTACGCGGATTCCGCGGACTTCTCCGGTCGGGCGACCAGTACGTAGACGGAGCGACCTTCGACCGTGGAGTCGGGCAGGCGCTCGTGAGTCGCCGGCTGGTTCAGGAGCTGAATGCGTTGCAGGTCCTCGTAGCTGAAGTCAGTGCCGAAGACGCTTCCTCCGGCCGCGGCGCCGCTGACTCTCGTCGGCTTTCGGAGCTCGACCGTGTAGACGAAGGTATCGGGCGCTCCTCGGTCGGTCTCCACGGAGAGGATTTCCGAACCGCGCATCTCCGGCGGTCGATTGACGCAAAGCTTGGCGCGCCGGGCTCCGCTGGCGTCGCGGATCGCGAGCAGCTTGCCGCGAAATTCGCGCTGGCCACCGATCCGATCCACCGAGGTGAAGTGAACCGTCTGCTCGCTGGACTTCTTCGGGATGTTTCGACTCAGGCAGGCGATCACCTCCTGCACTGAATCGTCCGCGACGGCGGAGAGAGGCCAGACGAGCAACGCTGCCCACACGAAAACGCGACGAACAGTCATCGGTGCGGCAGGGTACCGGAAATCGACCGCCGAATGCGACCGTCTTCTCGGCGAGCCTCAGCGCGACCCGCTCGCCCCGATTCGCTCGCGCCACGCCTCGATCAGAGCGGCGTCGTCGATCTGGTCCGGGTGGAAGTCGCGCCGGAACCAGGCGACGTAGGCGCGACCCTGTCCGCGCAGCAGGCCGTCGCGTCCGAAGAGGAAGCGCCTGCCACTGGCAAGCGTCGTGCGCCGCAGCAGAACGCCGTCGCGCGCGAGCATGTACAGCGTGCGGACGAGCGCCTCGACGAACAGACCGACGGTGTTCAAGAGGAGCGCGAGGCCGCGGATCGCCCGGCCCGGCGCGACGTGCTGCAGGACGTCGTAGGCGACGGCCTTGTGCTCGGCCTCTTCGAGCGCGTGCCAGCGCCACAGCGCGGCCATGCGCGGATCCATCGCTGCCGTGAACGCCGAGTCGTCCGCCAGGATGCGGCGCGCGAGCAGGGCGGTCAGGTGCTCCACCGACGCGGTGCTCGCCAGCGAGAACCTCGGCCAGTGCCGGTTTCCGAAGCGCATGCCGCGGTCGGCCATCCGGTTCAGGCGAACCAGCGCCGTGTAGCCCTGCGCGACGAGCAGCTCCAGATGCCGGTCGTGCTGGCGACTGTGCTGGGCCTCCTGCCCCGCGAAGCCCTGCACCTCGCGCAGCAGGCGGGGGTCGTCGATCCGCTCGCGGAAGTGCTGGACCGAGCGCACGAAGAAGGCCTCGCCATCGGGGAAGACCGAGGAGAGGGCGTTCAGGTAGTGCGTCGCGAACGCGTCGCCCCCGTACCAGTAGCGGGGGACGTCGTCGGCGAGCTCGAACGCGGGCCTGCGCACCTGCGGAGCGGTCCGGACGGGTCGGGCCTCCATGGCGGGAGTCTACCGTCCGGACGCTATAGTGCCTGCATGCGCGCGTTGGTCGTTCTGCTCGCCGCCGGGCAGGGCACTCGTCTGGGAAAGGCCGTTCCGAAGGCGCTCGTGCGCCTGCGCGGCCGGACCCTGCTCGAGTGGAGTGGCGAGGCGCTCGCGCGCTGCCCGCACGTGGTCGCGATCCAGCCGGTGGTTCCGCCGGGAGTGGACGCCGAAGGATTCTCGTTCCCGAGCATGCTCGATCCCGTCGAGGGCGGCGCTCGTCGACAGGACTCGGTCGCGCGCGGGATTGCCGCGGGCGCGAAGGCGCGGCCCGAGCTCGAGTGGGTGCTCGTCCACGACGCAGCGCGCTGCCTGGTCGAGACGGAGGACGCAGAAGCGGTGCTCCGCGCGGCTCAGCCGACCGGCGCGGCGCTTCCGGTCGTGCCCGCCAGCGACACCGCGAAGTGGCTCAGCGAGGCCGGAGACCGCGTGGAGCGCACGCTCGAGCGCGCCCGGATCGGCTTCGCGCAGACGCCGCAGGCGTTTCGCATCGAGGTCCTGCGCGAGGCGCTCGACAAGGCCGAGCGGGACGGGTTCGAGGGTACGGACTGCGCGTCGCTCGTCGAACGGCTCGGCGTGGAGGTGCGCACCTGTCCCGGTCGCGCGGGGAACTTCAAGGTGACCCATCCCGACGATCTCGCGCGCGCGGAGGTCTTGCTGCCGCTTCGCGGAGACCGCAGGTGAGGATCGGTCAGGGCTACGACGTCCACCGGCTGGTGTCGGGCCGCGCGCTCGTTCTCGGGGGTGTTCGGGTTCCGCACGCGCGGGGGCTCGCGGGTCATTCCGACGCGGACGTCCTCGCGCACGCGGTCGGCGACGCGCTGCTCGGCGCGCTCGGCGACGGCGATCTCGGCACGCACTTCCCGTCGTCCGACGACCGTTGGCGCGACGCCACGGGCGCGGCGCTTCTGGGCGAGATCGTCCGCCGCGTCGCGCTCGGCGGCTACGCGATCGCGAACGTCGACGCGACCGTGATCGCCGAGGAGCCGCGTCTCGCGCCGTTCCGCACCCAGATCCAGGAAGGGCTGGCCGGACAGCTCGGCGTCGCGGCCGCGCGCGTGAACGTGAAGCTCAAGAGCACCGATGGACTGGGCGCGATCGGACGCGGCGAGGGGATCGCCGCGCAGGCCGTCGCGCTGCTCGAGCGGAGAGAAGCGTGAGCGAGCTGCGCCTCTACAACACCCTGACGCGGCAGAAGGAGGCCTTCGCGCCGCTCGAGCCGCCGCTCGCGCGGGTGTACAGCTGCGGTCCCACCGTGTACGCGCGCCAGCACCTGGGCAACCTGCGGACCTACGTCTTCGCCGATCTCCTGAACCGAAGCCTCAGGTTCTTCGGCTACGACGTGCGACACGTCATCAACATCACCGACGTCGGTCACCTGGTGAGTGACGCCGACACCGGCGAGGACAAGCTCGAGAAGGCGGCGCGCGAGCAGAAGCTCTCCGCCTGGGAGATCTCCGCGCACTGGACGGCGATCTTCCAGGCCGACCTCGCGAAGCTCCACTGCCGGCCGCCCGACGTCTGGTGCAAGGCGACGGATCACATCGCGGAGCAGATCGCGATGATCGGCGTGCTCGAGAGCAAGGGCTTCACGTACCGCACGGCCGACGGCATCTACTTCGACGTCTCGAAGGACCCGCACTACGGCGAGCTCGCGCGCCTCGATCTGGCGGCGCAGGCCGCGACGGAGCGCATCGAGCGCGCCTCGGAGAAGCGCAACGCCGCCGACTTCGCACTCTGGAAGCGGGTCGATCCGGCGGGACCCCGGCGACAGATGGAGTGGGACAGCCCCTGGGGCCGCGGCTTTCCGGGCTGGCACATCGAGTGCTCGGCGATGAGCGTGAAGCACCTCGGCCCGCGCTTCGACATCCACACCGGCGGCACGGATCACATTCCGGTGCACCACACCAACGAGATCGCGCAGTCCGAGAACGCGCTCGACGTGCGGCCGTGGGTGCGGATCTGGATGCACGGCGGCTGGCTGATGTTCGACGGTGCGAAGATCTCGAAATCGACCGGCGGGAGCGTGCTGAACCTGGACGAGCTCGTCGCCCAGGGCTTCGATCCGCTCGCCTTCCGCTACTTCCTGCTCGGCGGCCACTACCGCCAGCAGCTCGGCTACTCCGACGCCGCGATCAAGGGCGCGCAGACGGCCTACCGGCGCCTGCTGCGCCATGCCGAGGAGCTCTCCGCGGACGCGACCAGCTTCGGCGGCGACGCCGCCGCTGCGCTGCGCGCGCGCTTTCGCACCGAGCTCGCCGACGATCTGAACGCGCCGCGCGCGCTGGCGGTCGTCTGGGAGGCGGTGCGCAGCGACGCGCTCGGCGGTCGCGAGAAGCACGCGCTCTTGTGCGAGTGGGACGCCGTGCTCGCGCTCGGTCTCGCCGAGGCGCGCGTGGCCGCGCTCGAGAGCGACGCGGAGCTCGACGCCCTCGTGCGCGAGCGCGACGCGGCGCGCGCGGCGAAGAACTGGAAGCGCGCGGACGAGATCCGCAACCTGTTCAAGGACAGGGGTATCCTGATCGAGGATTCGCCCCAGGGGAGTCGCTGGCGCCGTGGCTGACTTCGAGATGGTCTCCGACTACAAGCCGCTCGGCGATCAGCCGCGCGCGATCGAGGAGCTCGTCGACGGAGTCGGTCGCGGTCTCTCGCACCAGACGCTGCTCGGCATCACCGGCAGCGGCAAGACCGCGACCATGTCGTGGGTGATCGAGAAGCTTCAGCGTCCGGCCCTGATCATGGCGCCGAACAAGACGCTCGCCGCGCAGCTCTACGGCGAGTTCAAGAAGCTCTTCCCGCACAACGCCGTCGAGTACTTCGTCTCGTACTACGACTACTACCAGCCCGAGGCGTACATCCCCTCGACGGACACCTACATCGAGAAGGACTCGTCGATCAACGACGAGATCGACAAGCTGCGGCACTCGGCGACGCATTCGCTGCTCACGCGCCGCGACGTCCTGGTGGTGGCGAGCGTGTCGTGCATCTACGGCCTCGGTGTGCCCGAGACCTACGGCTCGATGCGCATGTTCCTCGAGAAGGGCCAGCGCATCGGCCGCGACGACCTGCTGCGGCGGCTCGTCGACATGCTCTACGAGCGCAACGACCACGACTTCCACCGCGGCACCTTCCGCGTGCGCGGCGACGTGGTCGAG
>CAZMKX010000164.1:0-7239 GCA_964566375.1 uncultured Myxococcales bacterium | reverse complement strand
GGCAGCATCTGTTCTGGTTCTTCGGTCACCCGGAGGTGTATATCGTACTGCTGCCGGCCATGGGCATCGTGGCCGACGTCATGGCCGTCTTCGCGCGCAAGAAGCTCTTCGGCTACCGGACGATCATCTACACGGCGGTGGCCACGGGCGTGATCAGCTTCTTCGTCTGGGCTCACCACCAGTTCGTGGCCGGCATCGATCCGCGGATGGCGAGCTTGTTCACGGTGACGACGCTCATCATCTCGGTGCCCATCGCCGAGATGGTGTTCGTCTACATCGCGACGTTGTACGGCGGCTCGATCACGCTGAACACGCCCATGCTGTGGGCGCTCGGCTTCATCGGCACGTTCCTGATCGGCGGCGCGACGGGCATCTTCCTGGGCGCGAGCGGCTCGGACATCTACCTGCACGACACGTACTTCGTGCTCGCCCACTTCCACTACACGTTCTTCCCGATCGCGATCATCGGGACCTACGCGGGGCTCACCTACTGGTTTCCGAAGATGTTCGGCAAGCACATGAACGACACGCTCGGGAAGATCCACTTCTGGGGTACGTTCGTCGCCTTCAACTGCATCTTCATCCCGCTCTTCTTCACGGGCATGCTCGGCGACCACCGGCGCATCTTCGACTACTCGTTCTTCCCGGAGCTCTCGACGCCGCTGCTCGAGGACTTGCGCAAGTTCGCGACGGTCTCGCTGCTCGTGATGCTCGGCTTCCAGCTCGTGTTCGTCTACAACTTCGTCACGAGCCTGCTCTGGGGCCCGAAGGCCGAGAAGAACCCGTGGAACGCGAACACGCTCGAGTGGACGGCCGATTCACCGCCGCCGCACGGAAACTGGGCGGAGCTCCCCACCGTGTACCGCGGCCCCTACGAGTACAGCGTGCCCGACCGGAAGGACGACTTCTGGCCGCAGAACGCGAAGACCTGAGCGCCAGGAGAGTGTGACGATGTCCGCATCCAGCCGACCGATCGCGACGGGCCGAAGCTCCGCGGGAATGCCCACCGGGCGCCTCGCGGTCTGGTGGATCATCGCGTCGGAGATCGTGATCTTCGGCGGGCTGCTCGCCTCGTACGTCATGCACCGGCTCGCGCACGACGCGTTCGCCGAGCAGGCGGCGCACACCAACACGTGGATCGGCGCCTTCAACACCTTCGTGCTGCTCACCTCGAGCCTCTTCGCGGTGCAGGCGCACAAGGCGGCGGAAGAGGGCGACGGCAAGAAGGCCGCGCGGCTGCTCTACCAGACCATGGGCGGCGGCATCGTGTTCCTGATCGTGAAGGCGTTCGAGTGGACGAGCGAGATCCAGCACGGCTTCACGATCACGTCGAGCACCTTCTGGTCGTTCTACTACACCGCCGCGGGAATCCACGCGTCGCACGTCGTCGCGGGCGTGATCATCATGGGCATCGTCGCCCAGACCGCGAAGCGGAACCTCGAGCTGCAGCGGGTCGAGCTGATCGGCCTCTACTGGCACTTCGTCGACATCGTCTGGATCTTCCTGTTCCCCTTGCTCTACATCGCGAAGTAGGAGCGCCGAAATGGCCGATCACGCCTCGCACAGCCACACCCACGACGGGCACGACGATCACGGCGCGCACGGCGGCGAGCACACGCATCACCCGGACTACGTGAAGATCTGGGGGATCCTCCTCGTGCTGCTGGTCATCAGCGTGGCCGGACCGTTCCTGGGCATCAAGGCCGTCACGCTGATCACCGCGTTCGGCATCGCGATCGTGAAGGCCTGGCTCGTCGTCAAGAACTTCATGCACATCGACATCGCGGCGAAGCTCGTGACGTACCTGGTGCTGACGATGGTCCTGTTCATGCTGCTCTTCTTCGCCGGTACGGCGCCCGACGTCATGGAGTCCCACGGCTCGAACTGGGAGAAGCCGTCCTGGGTCGCGGGAACCGCCCATCCTGAAACGCCCGCCCCGGGCCATCACGGGGAAGAACACTAGGAGTCTCGTTCGTGGTCGCGCCGATCCCCCTGCGCCGACGAGAGCCTCCGAGAGCCATGGTTCGCACGCAGCTCGTGCCGAGCTCCGTGCTGGCGATGCTGATCTTCGTCATCACCGAGCTCATGTTCTTCGCCGGCTTCGTATCGGCGTTCACGATCATGCGCGGCTCGGCGGTGATCTGGCCGCCGCTCGACCAGCCGCGCCTGCCGATCGCCGAGACGGCCTTCAACTCGAGCCTGCTGCTCGCGAGCGGGGTGGCGCTCTTCCTGGCCGGTCGGCGCTTCCGCGCGCGCCCTGATCAGACCCGCACGGCGATGCTCGTCGCGATCGCGCTCGGCGCTGGCTTCGTCGTGCTTCAGGGTCGCGAGTGGGTCCAGCTTCTCGCGCAGGGCCTGACGCTGCGCTCGAGCGCGCTCGGCAGCTTCTTCTACCTGATCGTGGGCATGCACGCGCTGCACGCGGTCGCCGCGCTCGGCGTTCTGGTCTGGGTGTGGGCGCGAATGGGCCGGGAGCCGGTGCCGCGCTCGACGTTGGCCGCGTCGGAGATCTTCTGGTACTTCGTGGTGGGCGTCTGGCCGGTCCTGTACTGGAGGGTCTACCTGTCGTGAAGGCCGTGGCGAAGACCGCTGTCCTGGGGCTCGTGCTCCTCGTCGCTCTGACGGGCGCCGCACAGGCGTGTCCGCTGTGCATCGCGGCGCAGGACAAGAGCGTCCAGGTCGCCTACATGATCGCGTCCGCGTTCATGACGTTCCTGCCGCTCGGGCTCGTGGGCGGGCTGATCTACTGGCTGCGCCGCCGCGCGAGGCAGCTCGCGCTCGAGGAGGCGGCCGGGGTCATCCGGCTGCAGGCGGCGGCCCCGCGCTCGAATCGCGCCGCGTAGAGGCGTGACACCGTTGAGCCTTCGCGCTGCAGTCGCGCTCGTGCTGGCGTGCGCCGCGCTCGCCTGCCGGCCCGCGAACGTCTACGAGGCGCACGGCATCGTGCGCGAGGTCGACCCGGCGACCGGCCAGGCCGTGATCGAGCACGAGGAGATCCCCGGCCTGATGTCGGCGATGACGATGAGCTTCGACGTGCCCGACAAGGCTCTGCTCGCGCAGCTCGCGCCCGGACAGCACATCGAGTTCGAGCTCGAGGTCACGGAGCGAAGCTACCGCGTGATCTCGGCGCGCACCGAGGGCAGTACCGCGGGTGCCGCGCGAAGCCCGTCGCTCGCGTCCGCGTTGAACCAGAACGATCCCGCGCCGGGCTTCTCGCTCGTCGATCAGGCCGGTCGGACCGTCACGCTCGCCGACCTGTCCGGCAAGGTGCTGCTCGTCGACTTCATCTTCACGCGCTGTCCGGGTCCGTGCCCGATCATGACGTCGCGCCACGTCGAGCTGCAGCGCGCGCTCGCGCCGGAGCTGCGCGAGCGCGTGCGTTTCGTTTCGATCTCGCTCGATCCGAAGTACGACACGCCGGACGTCCTGAAGGCCTACGCCGACGCGCGTGGTGCCGACCTGTCGAGCTGGATCTTCCTGACCGGTCCCGAGTCCGACGTCGCCGAGGTCGTGCGCCGCTTCGGCGTCGGCACGCTGCGCGCCGCGGACGGGAACATCGACCATGCGCTCGCCACGTTCCTCGTCGACGGCCGGGGCCGGATCGCGAAGCGCTGGCTCGGGCTCGAGCATCCGATCGACGAGCAGCGCGCCGAGATCGAGGCGCTCGTCGCCGCGACGCCCGCGGGAGCCTGAGCGCGTGCGTGGCTTCCGTCCCGCGCGCGGACCGACGATCCTGACGCTCGTCGCCGTCTCGACCTTCTTCTGCCTCGGCGTGTGGCAGGTTCGCCGCCACATCTGGCGAACCGCCGACCTGGCCGAGAAGAGCGCGCGCATCGAGATGCCGGCGGTCACGCTCGAGGAGGCGGAGCACGATCCCGACGCCTTCGCCTTCCGCAAGCTCGCCCTGCGCGGCCGCTTCGAGCTCGCGGACACGATCCTGGTCGGCCCGGTCGAGCTTGGCAATGCGCTCGGCGCTCGCGTGTTCACCCCGCTCCATCTCGACGGAGACCCCGACGACGCGAAGCGCGTGCTCGTCGCACGCGGCTTCATCCCGCAGGCCGACACCGAACGGTTTCTCCCGCCCGCGCCGGATGCGCCCGGCAGCGTCGGCGAGCTCGTCGACGTGCGCGGCCTCGTCCTGCCGCTCGCGCTTCGCGACGCTACGCCCGGCGCGCGCGACAAGCGACGCACGCATTTCCCCCGCTTCAGCCCCGACCGTCCCGCGCTCGTCGCGAAGCTGAACGAGCAGGTGCCCTACGCTTTCGCCGGCGTGATGCTGCAATCGTCCGAGCCGGGCTCCGGCGGGCTGCCGATCGCCGAGGACGCGCGCCCCGCGAGCCCCGTCGACCACCGCGGCTACGCGCTCACGTGGTTCGCCGTCGGCGCGCTCTCGCTCGCGTCGTGGATCGAGTACGGGCGAAGACGGGCGCACGAGCTTTCGGATTGACCACGCGCCGCCGTGCGGCGTACGCACTCTCGCTGCTCGGGCTGTCGTTTGCGCTGGTCGCGGCGGCGCCCGACGGCGCGCCGACGCGCGGCCGCGTCGAGCGCGTCGACGACGGCGACTCGCTCGTGCTCGCGATCGCCGGCGGCTCCGAGGTCCATGTGCGCCTGGGCGAGATCGACGCGCCGGAGCGCGGGCAACCGTTCGCGGATCGCGCGCGCAGCGCGCTCGCGGAGAGGGTCCGCGGCCAGGACGTGCGCCTCGTCCCCCAGGACGTCGATCGCTACGACCGGCTGGTCGCGCGCATCTACGTCGGCGACGTCGACGTGAGCGCGGAGCTCGTGCGCGCTGGCCTCGCCTGGGTCTATCCGAAGTACGCTCACGACGAGAAGCTCTTCGCGCTGGAGCGCGAGGCGCGCGCCGCGCGGCGCGGCCTCTGGTCGCTGCCCGAGGGCGAGCGCGTTCCGCCGTGGCAGTGGCGACACGGCGGAAATCGCGAGACCACCGAGCCCGCGCCGAGCGCCTTCACCTGCGGTGCGAAGACGTACTGCCGCGAGATGACGAGCTGCGAGGAGGCGCGCTTCTACCTCGACAAGTGCGGACTCACGCGGCTCGACGGTGACGGCGACGGCAAGCCGTGCTCCGGCCTGTGCCGCTGACCGACGCGGTCGATCACGGTGTCGAGAAGATCGCGCTCCACTGGAAGTCCGTGCTCGCGGCCGGCGCGGTCGGGCCGGTGTTGGACTCCTGCAGCCACACCAGCTCGCCCGCCGTCACGTCCAGCGTGCCCGGACAGGTCGCGTCGCCGACGGCGTTCGCCAGGCACACGATCGAGGCGGCTCCCGCGCGCCACGTGAACGTGTAGCCGTTCCCAGCGCCCGGCGCGGTCGTCAGGCGCAGGCGGAAGCCGGAGATGGTGCCCGTCAGGGGAGCCACCGTCGCCACGCGCGTGCTCGGGGTTCCCGTCGCACCGAAGATCCCGAAGTACTCGGTCGTGGCGTTACGGTTGGCCAGCCCCGCGCCGCCGAGCCACTGCTGCGCGATGCCCGACGGGCCCTGCGGCCCGATCGGACCCTGGGCTCCGTCGGCGCCCGGCGGCCCCTGCGATCCCTGCGGTCCGGTCGCGCCGTCGGCGCCTGCGGGGCCCGTGAGTCCGATCGGCCCCTGCGGTCCGGTCGCGCCTGTCGCTCCGTCGGCGCCTGCGGGGCCCGTGAGTCCGATCGGCCCCTGCGGTCCGGTCGCGCCTGTCGCTCCGTCGGCGCCTGCGGGCCCCGTGGGCCCGATCGGTCCCTGCGGTCCGGTCGCGCCGGTCGCGCCGTCGGCGCCTGCGGGACCCGTCAGCCCGATCGGCCCCTGCGCACCGGTCGCGCCGGTCGCTCCGTCGGCACCTGCGGGCCCCGTGGGTCCGATCGGCCCCTGCGCACCGGTCGCGCCGGTCGCACCCTGCGGCCCGATCGGCCCGACGATCGAGGACGACTGAAGCTGGCACGCGCCGCCCGCTGCGGAGATCCCGGTTCCCGTCACGACCAGGAACCCGGGCACGTCGAGAAGCGGCGCGTCGATCACGGCCTGCATGCGAACCGTCCGCTTCGGCGCGCTGCCCGGCACGAGGCGATAGGCCTTCACGATCTCGAGCTGGAGATCCGGGTCGCTCGCAGCGACGTCCTCGCTGTACACCAGATGGGTACAGGCCGAGTCGTCGTACAGATCGAACGTGAGCACGCCGTCGTTCGGCACCTGGCCGAGCGGCTTGCGCTCGACCGCGTATGTCACGAGCGTGGGGTCGGCCGAGGCAGGGCTCGCCCACGCCGCCACCGCAACCGCCACCAGGACTCCCGGGATCCAGCGCCCATCACGCAAAGTCGTTCTCCTTCGGGCGGATTCGCGATCCGCTGCCGTACGAAGGCGATCGGTTGCGCACGCGTGAGGCTGAAGGTGAGCGGCGTCTCGGGCTATCGTGCGCGGCGATGAACGAGCTCCCCGCCTTCGGTCTCGCGAACACGATCACCGGCTTCGCGACGCTCTTTGCGGGGCTCGCGTGTCTCGGGCTGGCGCGCTTGATCCATCCGCAGCCGGGGCGCTGGCGCTTCGCGTACTGGACGATCGTCGTCACAGGCGTCTTCACCGTCACGCTGCACGGCTTCGGCGAGACGAATCCGGTGTTCGGTCCGCGCTGGTTCTGGGCGTTCCTCGACACGGGCAGCAACATCGTCGTGGCGTGGGCGATCGCGCTCGCGGTGCTCGGGGACTACTACGACGAGCCGTTCCGCGGCCGCGCCCGCCGGGTCCTCACGGCGGCGACAGCGATTGGTGTCGCGTGGCACTTCTGCGATCGCCTGCCCGGGACCGAGCGCGTCTACCTCGTGCCGCTCGGCGCGTGGGGCGGCTTCTACCCGGGCGAGACCTGGCTGATCGCCACGTCGCTCGTCGTGGTCGCGCTCTTCGCCGCGCGCCGCGAGCGGATCCCCATCGCCGCGAGGCCGCTTCTCTCGCTCGTCGTCGGGCTCTTCCTGTTCGGCATGCTGCTCGCCACCGCGCGCAACGACGTCGTGGTCTTCCCGTTCTTCGCGGTGCACGCGCTCTGGCACCTGGTCGGCGCGTTCGCGTTCATCGGGCTCTGGGCGTTCAACCACGTCCGCTTCGCGGAGGGCGCGGCGAGCGGATCGCGCCTCAGCCCGCTCCCCCGCTGAGCTGCAGCCGCACCAGCTCCTGATACAGCCCGCCGCGTGCGGAGAGCTCCTCGTGCGTGCCGGTGGTGCTGATCACGCCGTTCTCGAGCACGGCGATCTTGTGCG
>CAZMKX010000163.1:3118-7245 GCA_964566375.1 uncultured Myxococcales bacterium | reverse complement strand
GTGAAGTACGGCGGCTCGGAGCAGCCGTCCGACGTGCTGAAGGCGCAGATCATCCGCGAGGAGTTCTTCCGCGCTCGCGCGCCGGGCGACCTCGCGGGAATCGGGCCGAGCATGCTCGTGCCGACGCTGCTCGAGAAGGGCGCCGAGTGGCAGAAGGAGAAGTTCATCGGACCGACGATCCGCGGCGAGATCCTCTGGTGTCAGGGCTACAGCGAGCCCGGATCCGGCAGCGACCTCGCGTCGCTGCAGACGCGCGCCGAGATCGCCGGCGACGCGTGGGTGATCAACGGCCAGAAGATCTGGACCAGCGGCGCGCACGTCGCCGATTACATGTTCTGCCTGTGCCGCACCGAGCGCGACGCGCCGAAGCACGCGGGGATCTCGTACCTGCTGCTCTCGATGAAGCAGCCGGGCATCACGGTGCGGCCGCTGCGCCAGATGACGGGCGCCGCCGACTTCAACGAGGTGTTCTTCACCGACGCGCGCACACCGCTGGACTGGATCGTCGGCAAGCGCGGCGAGGGCTGGATCGTCTCGCGCACGACGCTGAAGCACGAGCGCAACATGATCGGCGACGCGGCGAACACCGTGATGATGTTCAACGGCCTGGTCGCGCTCGCGAAGCGCACGACGCGCGACGGCCGGCCGGCGATCGAGGATCCGAGCATCCGGCAGCGGCTGGCGCAGCTCGAGGGCTACGTCCGGTCGCACCAGTACTCGGGCTACCGCCAGCTCACGAAGGCGGCGAAGGCGCAGGACCCGGGGCGGATCGGGCTGATGAACAAGCTGGTCTCGACCAATCTCGGCCAGGAGATGGCGAAGATCGCGCTCGACCTGGTCGGCGACGAAGGTCTGCTCGAGCCGGGCCTGCGCACGATCGGGGCGCCGCGCGACAACCGCCAGTGGATCGGCCAGTTCATGTGGTCGCTCGGCTCCGCGGTCGCGGGCGGGACGGCCAACATCCAGCGCAACGTGATCGGCGAGCGCGGTCTCGGACTGCCGCGCGACGCGGCCGCGCAGAGGAGCTAGGAGCCGTGAACTTCGATCTGACCGAGGAGCAGGAGCTTCTTCAGGATACCGTGTGCCAGTTCGCCGCGAACGAGTGCCCGCCGACGCGCGTGCGCGCGATCTTCGACGGGGACGACGGCCATGACACCGGATTGTGGAACGGGCTGCTCGAGCTCGGCCTGGGCGCGATCGCGATCTCCGACGAGTACGGGGGCGCGGGGCTCGAGCTGCTCGACCTGGCGCTCGCCGCCGAGGTGCTCGGCGCGGGCGCGGTTCCCGGTCCGTTCCTCGGCCACTCCCTCGCGGGCCTCGCGATCGCCTGGGCCGGAAGCGACGCGCAGAGGAAGACCTGGCTGCCCCGGCTGGCGTCGGGCGAGGCGCTGGGCACGATCGCGTTCGCCGAAGGCGAGGGACGCTGGCAACCGGCCGACTGGACGCTCGGCGGCGGCGCGACACTCGATGGTGTCAAGGCGCACGTGCCGTTCGGCGCGCACGCGGATCTCGTCGTGGTCGGGACGCGCGGGGGTGGCCTCGCGGTCGTGGAGCGCGGCGCGCGCGGGCTCGAGGTCGAGCCGCTCGCGGGCATCGACCGAACGCGCCGGCTCGCGCAGGTCCGTTTCTCGGGAACGCCCTGCGAAGCGCTCGCCGGCGGGCCTCAGGCCGCCGCCCGCGTCCGGGACGCGGGGCTCGTGCTGCTCGCCGCCGACGCGTTCGGCGGCGCCGCGAGACTCGTCGAGATGTCGGCCGAGTACGCGAAGACGCGCCAGCAGTTCGGCGTCACGATCGGAAGCTTCCAGGCCGTGAAGCACCAGCTCGCGACCATGGCGGTCGAGGTCGAGCCTGCGCGCGGGCTCTACTGGTACGCCGCACACGCGTTCGACCGCGTACCCGGGGAGTCGGAGCGCAGCGCCGCGCTCGCGAAGGCGCACCTGACGCAGGTCTACATGCAGATCGCCCGCGACGCGGTCGAGGCGCACGGCGGGATCGGCTTCACGTGGGAGTGCGACGTCCAGATCTACTTCAAGCGCGCGATGTTCGACCGCGCGTTCCTGGGCGCGCCCGCGGTTCATCGCGAGCGTGCCGCCGCGCTGGCGGGCTGGTGAGGGGCGCGCAATGAGCGACGAGCGGCATACACGGATCGACGTCGCGGACGGGATCGCGCAGATCACGCTCGACCGGCCGGCGCGGATGAACGCCTGGACGGCGCAGATGGGCGTCGAGCTGAACCAGCATCTCTTGCGCTGCGACCAGGACGACTCGGTGCGCGTGGTGATCGTCACCGGCGCGGGCCGCGCGTTCTGCGCGGGCGCGGACCTCGAGCGCGGCGGAGACACCTTCGCGGGTGGCGAGCGTCCGGCGGAGCGCGTCGGCGGCCAGACGATCGCGCCCTGGGAGGTCCGCAAGCCGATCATCGCCGCGATCAACGGCGCGGCCGTCGGCGTCGGCATCACGTTGCCGCTGCAGTACGACCTGCGGATCGCCGCGAACGACGCGAAGCTCGGCTTCCTGTTCGTGCGCCGCGGCGTGGTGACGGAGCTCTCGAGCACGTGGATCCTGCCGCGACTGGTCGGAATCGCGCGCGCGTCGGACCTCCTGCTCTCGGGCCGGATCGTCACCGGCGCCGAGGCCGCGCAGCTCGGACTCGTGAACGAGGCGGTGCCGGCGGAGCGCGTGCTGCCGCGCGCCCGGGAGGTCGCGCGCGAGATCGCGGAGAACTGCGCGCCGGTCTCGGTCGCGCTCACCAAGCGCATGATCTGGGAGCACCTCGGCGGCCCGCCGCCGGCCGAGGTCGCGCGGCGCGAGGGCAAGACGCTCTTCGCGCTCGGCCGAATGGCCGACGCCAGGGAGGGCGTGACGAGCTTCCTCGAGAAGCGCAAGCCGAAGTTCACGCTCTCGCCGACGAAGGATGCGCCGACCCTCGATCCGCTGGACTGAGACGGCGACACAGTTCCATGTCGTCAGGCCCGGTCTGCATCTTCTGCAAGATCATCCGCGGCGAGGCGCCCGCGCACCGCGTCTTCGAGGACGCGAGCACGATCGCGTTCATGGACATCTTCCCCGTCAGCGACGGCCACGTGCTCGTCGTGACGAAGGACCACTTCGAGAACGTGTACGAGGTCGACGCGGAGACGCTCGCCGCGATCGCGCGCACTTCCCACCGCGTGGCGGCGGCGATCCGCCTCGAGCTCGCGCCCGACGGCCTGATGGTGTTCCAGCTGAACGGACAGGCCGCGGGCCAGACCGTCTTCCACTACCACATGCACCTGCTGCCGCGGCGGCACGGCGAGGCGCTCGCGTTGCACACGCGGGTGCCGGGGGTTCCCGCGCGGCTGGCGGAGACGGCCGCGCGCCTCGCCCGCGTGCTCGCCGGGAGCTGAGCCGCGCTTCGGCGGATGGCAGGAAGCGAGGGGTTCTTGTCATTGCGGCCAACCGGGGCCCCTGCCATCCTGCCGACATGCGCGTCGTCATGGTCGTCTATCCCGGGGTGCAGGTGCTCGACGTCACCGGTCCGCTCGAGGTTTTCGCGAACGCGAACCGCAGGCTCGACCAGCTCGGCGACCGGAACGCTCCGCGCTACGAGCTCCGCATGGTCGCGCGCGAGGCCGGCCCGCTGCGCACGACGTCCGGCATCGAGCTCGTCGTCGGGTCGCTCGCCGACGCGCGTGGCGCGATCGACACGCTCATGGTCGCGGGCGGCGACGGGACCTTCGCGGCGATCCACGACCGAACCCTGATCGACTTCTTGCGCCGGCGTTCGCAGACCGCGCGCCGCGTCGCTTCCGTGTGTACGGGCGCGTTCCTGCTCGCCGAGGCCGGTCTGCTCGACGGACGGCGCGCGACCACGCACTGGGGCTCGTGCTCCGCGCTCGCGAAGCGCCATCCGAAGGTCCGCGTCGAGAACGATCCGATCTTCGTGCGCGACGGCAAGTTCTGGAGCTCCGCGGGCGTGTGTGCGGGCATGGACCTGGCGCTCGCGCTCGTCGAGGAAGACCACGGCCGCGACCTCGCACTCACGGTCGCGCGCTGGCTGGTGCTGTTCCTGAAGCGGCCCGGCGGCCAGTCCCAGTTCAGCGCGGCGCTCGAGGCGCAGACGACCGAGCACGACGCGATCCGCGCGC
>CAZMKX010000163.1:0-3018 GCA_964566375.1 uncultured Myxococcales bacterium | reverse complement strand
CAGTTCAGCGCGGCGCTCGAGGCGCAGACGACCGAGCACGACGCGATCCGCGCGCTGCAGGCGTACGTGCAGCAGAACCTGGACGCGGATCTCGGCGTCGCGGCACTCGCGCGCCGCGTCGCGATGAGCCCGCGCAACTTCGCGCGCGTCTTCGCGCGCGAGGTCGGCGAGACGCCCGCGCGCTGGATCGAGCGGGTTCGCGTCGAAGCCGCGCGCCGCCGCCTCGAGGAGAGCGACGCGAGCGTCGACGAGATCGCCGCGCGCTGCGGATTCGGCTGCGCCGAGAGCCTTCGCCGCGCGTTCCAGCGCCGGGTGCGCGTCTCGCCCGCCGCCTATCGCGGGCGCTTCCGCTCCGTCGCCGCCTGAACCGGACTTCACGAAGAGGAGAAACGAGATGGCCATCACGACCGGAATGCTGATCTTCGACGACGCCGAGGAGCTCGACTTCGTGGGCCCGTGGGAGGTTTTCACGATGGCGAGGCACGTCGTGCCCGACGATCGCGTCGTCACGATCGCCGCGACGCACCAGCCGATCCGCGCGGCCAAGGGCATGCGCATCATCCCGGATCACGACTTCGCCGACGCGCCGAAGCTCGACGTCGTGCTGGTGCCGGGCGGAATCGGCACGCGCCGCGAGGTCGGCAATCCCGCGCTGATCGAATGGCTGCGCAAGGCGGGCGCGGAGTGCCGCTGGGTGACGAGCGTGTGCACCGGCTCGCTGCTCCTGCACGAGGCGGGCTTCGCCGAGGGCCGGCGCATCACCACGCACTGGGGCTTCGTGAAGTCGCTCCGCGAGCGCGGCGCGAACGTGCTCGAGAACGTGCGCTACGTGCGGGACGGGAACCTCGTGACGGCGGCGGGCGTCTCGGCGGGCATCGACATGGCGCTCTGGCTCCTCGGCCAGATCCACGGCGTGCCGGTCGCGCGGCAAGTCCAGCGCGCGATGGAGTACGATCCCGCGCCTCCGTACACGGCCGAGGTGTGATGGGCGAGTCAGCACTGATCGAAGCGGTTCGCGCGCACGCGGCGCGCGTCTTTCCGGGACGCGCGCTCGAGACGCTGCGCTGGGACGAGGGCGGCGTGGTTTCGAACCTGGCCGAATTCGCGGTCGTACGCGTGGCGCCGCCCGCGGATGCGCCCGAGTCGGCTTGGCTGCACCTCTCGGCCGGCGCCTCCGCGGCTCCGCTCGAGGACGGCTACGGAATCGAGCTGGTCCTGCTCACGCGCGCACCGGAGAAGCTCGCGGTGAAGCTCCTGGCGATGGTCGCGAACCTGCACGCCGACGAGCGCTATCCGCTCTCGCTCGGGCAGGTGCTCGAGATCGGTCACGGCTGGCTGCCCGGCGCGCGC
Organism: uncultured Myxococcales bacterium; assembly: GCA_964566375.1. GTDB lineage: Bacteria > Myxococcota_A > UBA9160 > SZUA-336 > SZUA-336 > VGRW01. The sequence continues at coordinate 1,668 of CAZMKX010000163.1, read as the reverse complement.
GCCGATCACCTGCTGGTGGCGCTGCCGACGGCTTTCGACCCGGAGCTCGAGTGGCTCTCGGACCGCGCGCGCAACGTGCGCTTCATCTGGCTGATCCCGATCACGCGTCGCGAGGCGGAGTTCGCGAAGAAGCACGGTCCGGTGCCGCTGCAGGAGAAGCTCGGCGCATCGCGCGCGGACCTGGCTGCGCTCGTGCGCGAATCCGTGCTCTGAGCCCGCTAGGGCCGGTGGTACACCGAGAAGCGTAGCTCCCCCTCGCTCGGGCCCGCGCGGTTGCGCAGCACGTCGAGGCGGCTCTCGAGCCCCTCGAAGAGGCCTGCGTCGAAGAGCGCGCGCGCACGCGTGGCGGAGATGCCGAGCGTCGCGAACGAGCCCGCCGCGGGCTTCGCGCCGAGCAGGAGCGCGGTGGCGCGCGACTCGCGCAGCGCGCGCAGGAGCCGCGTCCAGACCGACGCGCCGAGCTGTCCGACCTCGCGCGGGCGCGCGCTCTCGAGATCGAGCACGACGAGCGCGAAGCCCGTCTTGATCAGGAGCTCCGCGGAGCGCAGGGCGGCTTGCAAGTCGGGAGGGCGCACCCAGAGCACGTCCTCGAGCCGGACCTTCGCGCGCAGCAGGAAGCGGGGATCGAGCGCGTTGGGCAGGTCGACCCAGCCGACCAGCGCGCCGCGCGCGGTGGCGTCTGCCGCCAGGCGATAGGCGAGCGCGGTCTTGCCCGAGGAGCGCGTCCCGTTGATCTCGATCAGCCGCCCCTCGCCCGTGCGCGAAACGGCGGACGAATGGGGACGGAGGAGGGCGTCCGGGGAGAACCCCTCCTCCGTCCCGGGGGTGGATGGCCTTTCGTTCGCCGTGCGGTGGGTTCTCGGGACCGGTGGAGCTCCGGCTGGGGGACACGGAGCTCCCACGCGAACCCGGTCCGTCAGGCCTGCCTCGAGCAGGAGCTCGCGGAGCTTGTCGACCCGGGGATTCGCGGTGGCCGGTTCCGAGCGCACGAGCGGAGTTTCGCTCTATTTTCGCCATCCGGTCAAGTGGGCCGAAAGCCCCTAGAATCAGGTCCTTACCGAGGAGCGACGCATGCAGGCGACCGGACCGAACAAAGAGCAGATCGAGTACTGGAACGAGCAGGCCGGCCCGAAGTGGATCGCCGAGAACGCGCGCCTGGACGCGATGCTCGCGCCACTCGGGCGCGCAGCGCTCGAGCGCGCGCAGCCGCGCGCGGGCGAGCACGTGCTCGACGTCGGCTGCGGCGTGGGGCAGACGACGCTGCAGCTCGCGGCGCTGGTCGGCCCGACCGGTTCCGTGCTCGGCGTCGACATCTCGGCGCCGATGCTGGCGCGCGCGCGCGAACGCGCGGCCGCCGAGAAGCTCGCGAACGTGCGCTTCGAGGTCGCCGACGCGCAGACCCACTCGCTCACACCGGGTAGTGTCGATCTGGTCTTCTCGCGCTTCGGCGTGATGTTCTTCGCCGATCCCGAGCTGGCGTTCGCGAACATCGGGCGCGCGCTGCGGCCGGGCGGGCGGCTCGCGTTCGTGTGCTGGCAGGCGCTCGCGCAGAACGCGTGGATGCGCGACTCGATCGCGGCGATCGCCCGCTTCCTGCCGCCGACGCCGCCGCCCGCGCCCGACGCGCCGGGCCCTTTCGCGTTCGCCGACGCCGACCGCGTGCGCGGG
>CAZMKX010000162.1:0-7259 GCA_964566375.1 uncultured Myxococcales bacterium | reverse complement strand
GAGCTGTGCGAGATCATGCTCGCCGACGCCGCGCACCTGCAGGAGGAGGACGCGGAGTACGCCAACCGCAAGGGCTTCTCCAAGCACACGCCCGCGCTGCCGCTCTTCACGCAGGAGGACGTGCAGGCGACTCTCGCGCTGTTCCGGCCGGTTCCTCTGCACAAGAGGGTGACGCTTGGGCCGGATCTCGCGCTGCAGCTCCGCCACGCCGGGCACATTCTCGGCTCGGCGACGGCCGGGCTCACGATCGGCGGCGCGACTCCGCATACGATCGTGTTCTCGGGCGATCTCGGGCGCGGCGATCCGCCGCTCCACGAGCCGCCCGAGACGTGGCCCGAGGGCGCCGACACGATCGTGGTCGAGTCGACCTACGGCGACCGCACGCACCCGCCGCGCGCGCAGGCGATGGCGGGCCTGGCCGCGGTGCTGAAGGACACGTTCAAGCGCGGCGGATCGGTGCTCGTGCCCGCCTTCGCGATCGACCGCACGCCGGGGCTGCTTTTCGCGCTTCGCGAGCTGGTGACGGCCGGCGAGATTCCCGACGTGCCGGTCTTCGTCGACAGCCCCCTCGCGCTGCGCGGCCTCGCCATCTACCGCTCGAACCGCGCGCTCTTCGACGACGACGTGCAGGCGCTGATCGCGCGCGGCCAGGATCCGTTCGACCCCGGCCACCTGCGCATCGCATCGTCGCCACAGGAATCGCGCGCGATCAACGCCTGCAAGTTCCCGTGCGTGATCCTCTCCGCGAGCGGAATGGCGACGGGCGGGCGCGTCCTGCACCACCTGGCGCAGCGCCTGCCGGATCCGCGCGACACCGTTCTGCTGGTGGGATACCAGGCCGAGGGCACGCGCGCGCGGGCGCTCGCGAACGGCGCGAGCAGCGTGAAGATCCACGGCCGCTACGTCGGCGTGCGTGCCGAGGTGCGCACGCTCGACGGCTTCTCGGCGCACGCCGACCAGCGCGAGATCCTCGGCTGGCTGCGCGCCTTCGGGCGCGCGCCCCAGACCGTCTTCGTCGCGCACGGCGAGGCCGACGCCTCGCGCGCGCTCGCGCGCGCGGTCGGACGGGAGCTCGGCTGGAACGCCGTCGTGCCGCGGCTCTTCGAGCGGGTCACGCTCGGATGAGCTCGCCGGCCCTGCGCGTCGTTCGCGCGGTCCTGGGGCTTCTCGCGATCAGCGCCTTCGGGACGATCGGCTACATGTGGATCGAGCAGCTCTCGTTCCTCGACGCGCTCTACATGACCGTGATCACGATCGCGACCGTCGGCTACGGCGAGGTGGCGCCGCTCCACCCCGAGGGCCGCATCTTCACGATCGTCCTGATCGTCGCCGCGGCGAGCACCGCCGCGTACATGTTCTCGCAGATCGCGCAGGTTCTGATCGAGAACAGCCTGCGCGACGTCTTCACGAGGAGAGCCATGCAGAAGAAGATCTCGGAGCTCCGGAACCACGTGATCGTCTGCGGGTTCGGCCGGATGGGGCACGTGGTCGCCGAGGAGGTGTCGCGGAACGGTGTCGGCCTGGTGATCGTCGAGAACGATCCGGCGCGCGAGCCGTCGCTCGTGGAGTCGGGCCATCCGTACATCCTGGGCTCCGCGGCATCCGACGAGGTTCTGCTCCGCGCCGGCATCCAGCGCGCGCGGGCGATCGTGATCGGCACCGCGTCCGACTCCGACAACGTCTTCATCACCCTGTCGGCGCGCGAGCTCAACCCGAGCCTGCGCATCCACGCGCGCGGCGAGACCGACACCGCGCTGCGACGGCTCGAGCAGGCGGGCGCGCACCAGGCGATCTCCGCCTATCACATGGGCGGCCGGCGGCTCGCGAACGCGATCCTGCGGCCGGCCGTCGTCGACTTCCTGGAGGTCTCGCGCCCGCGCTACGGCGAGGAGGTCGACCTGGAAGAGGTGCGCATCGCCCCCGGCTGCGCGCTGGCCGGCCAGAGCGTGCGCGCGCTCGAGAAGCGCGCGCCACGCCTTCGGATCGTCGGCCTGAAGCGCGGCGAGGCGCGCATCGAGCTCGTGCCCGACGAGAACACGCAGGTGGTCTCGGGCGATCTGCTGGTCGTGATCGGCGACCGCGCGAGCCTGGCCGTGATCGCGCAGCTCGCCGCTTCGGCCTGAGCGCTTCGCGCTATCCTGCGCCGATGGTCCGAAACGAGGAGAAGCGATGAGCGAGGTGCGCCTCACCGAGCTCGTGCCCGCCGGCGGTTGAGCCCGCAAGCTCGGCGCTGAGGACCTGGTTCAGGTCCTTCGCGGGCTCGCGCCCTTCGATCATCCGTGGGTGTCCGGCGAGGTCGGCCCGATGGAGGATGCCGCACTCGTCTGCCCGGAGAACGGTCCCGGCATGGTGTTCACCGTCGACTTCATCACGCCGGTCGTCGACGAGCCCGAGGCCTACGGCGCGATCGCGGCCGCGAACTCGATCTCGGACGTGTACGCGATGGGCGGCGAGCCGATGGTGGCGCTGGCGATCTGCGGCTACCCCGACGCCTTGCTCGGCAAGGACGTGCTCGCGCGGATCTTCAAAGGCGGGCGCGACAAGGCGGCCGAGGCGGGCTGCGCGATCGTCGGCGGCCACACCGTGCTCGACCCCGAGCTGAAGTACGGGCTCGCCGTGATCGGCACGGTCGATCCCGCGCGGGCCCTCTTGCAGACGCGCGCGCGCGCGGGCGACCGGCTGGTGCTCTCGAAGCCGATCGGCACGGGCATCGCGGCGCAGGCGATCAAGTCGCGCACGCTCGCGCCGGCGGACATCGCGCGCGTGATCGCGCTGATGAGCCAGCTCAACCGCGAGGCGAAGAACGCGGCGCTCGCGTGCGGCGCGCACGCGGCCACCGACGTCACCGGCTTCGGGCTGCTCGGCCACCTGCACAACCTGGCCTCGGCGTCGAAGCTCGCGGCGCGCGTGCGCGCGTCGGCGGTGCCGGTGCTCGACTTCGCGCGGCCGCTCGCCGAGGCGGGCAAGGTGCCGGGCGGGACCAAGCGCAATCTCGCCTGGGTCGCGCCGAGCACGCGCTTCGCGCCGGGGATCGCGGACTTCGAGCGGCTCATCCTGTGCGACGCGCAGACCTCGGGCGGGCTGCTGATCGCGGTGCCGGCGGAGCGCGAGGCGGAGCTGATTGCCGACCTCACACGGCGCGGGACGGCCGCCGCCGCGTCGATCGGCGAGCTCGTCGCGGGCGAGGCGGGCGGAGTCGAGGTCGCGCGATGAGCGTGCGCGCGCGGCTCGCGGCGCTCTGTCTCGCGCTGGCGCTCGACGCGCGCGCCGGGAGCGGGGACGCCGTTTCGCTCAGCGCGCCCGAGGTCGCCGCGCGCTGGCACGGCCGCCTCGCGGCGCGACACTTCTCCGCGACGGTGCGCATGGAGATGGATCTCGGCGGGCTGCGCGAGGAGCGCGTGATGCGCGTCCATCGCGACGACGAGGGCGGGCAGGGCGAGCGCGTATTGATCCGCTTCGACGCGCCCGCGGACCTGCGAAACGTCGGTTTGCTCTACCTGGAGCACTCCGACCGCCCGAACGACTACTTCCTCTACCAGCCGGCGGTGAAGCGCATCCGACGCTTGCCGCAATCGATCGCGGACGACGACGTGTACGGGATCGACCTGGAATTTCTCGGCTTCGGCGTGGCGCAGTCGTCGCCGACCGAGATCGAGGCGATGACGCGCGCCCCCCTGAATGGCCGCGCCGCGTACAAGCTCGAAGAGCGCGCGGCCATCCCGAATGCCCGATTCGAGAAGCGGATCACCTGGATCGACGCCCAGAGCTTCGTGCCGCTGCGTACCGAGCACTGGCGCGACGATCGGCTGGTGCTTCTGGCGGAGACGCAGGAGATCGTCGACGTGCAGGGAGTCGCGACGCCGCGGCGCATGCGCTTCCACAAGCCGATCGAGCGCCGCGAGGTCCTGCTCCACGTGGATTCCGTCGACTACCAGGTGCCGATCGCCGACGAGCACTTCTCCGCGCTGGCGCTGCTCAAGGCGCAGGCGCCGAAGTAGAATCCCTGCGTGGCCAAAGCGGTGAAGAAGACGGGCGCCGGTGCTGCGAAGAAGAAGGCCAAGCCCGGCGCCGCGCGCAAGCGCCTCACGCCCGCCAAGGAGAAGCGCGGGCTCGAGCCGGCCGCCGCGCCGCTCGCGCTGGACGCGCCCGAGATCGCGAGCCTGGTCGAGCAGGTGCGCGCGGCCGGCGGCGCCGCGATCGGCGCGTACAAGGATCCGCTGAACGGCCACGCGCTGCTCGTCGCGTCGCTGCCGCTCGACGCGATCGAGCCGACGCCGTTCCAGCGCGACCTGTCGCCCGCGCACGTGAAGCGGCTGGCGCAGAAGATCGGCGAGGCGGGCGCGTTCCTCGACCCGGTGATCGTCGTGCGCGGCGCGCAGGGCGGCTTCTGGACGCCGAACGGCCGACATCGTCTGGCGTCGGCGAAGCTCGTCGGCATGCGCGCGATCACGGCGCTGGTCTCGGCCGACGAGGCGCTCGCGTTCAAGATCCTGGCGCTCAACACGGAGAAGGCGCACAACACCAAGGACCGGAGCCTCGAGGTGATCCGCATGGCGCAGGCGCTGGCCGAGTCGAAGCCGCGCGCGCGCGAGTCCGAATTCGCGAACGAGTTCGAGCTGGCGCCGTACCTGACGCTCGGGCTCTGCTACCAGGCCGAGCCCCGCTTCGCGGGCGGCGCGTACCTGTCGTTCCTGCGCCGGGTGGACCGCTTCTCCGAGAAGTCGCTGCCCGTCTCGCTGCGCGAGCGCGCGGGCTTCTCGTCGCGGCTGCTCGAGATCGACGCCGTCGTGAAGGAGTGCGTCGCGAAGCTCCAGGCGCGCGGCTTCCAGTCGCCGTACCTGCGCACGTTCGTGGTCGCGCGCATCAACCCGGTGCGCTTCGTGAAGTCGAAGAAGGGCGACTCGTCACCGCCCATGCCGATCGGCGCGGCGCTGACGCGCATGGCCGCGAGCGCGCGCAAGTTCGACCCCGATGCCGTGCGCGAGCGCGACCTGCAGCTCGCCGCTGCCGCGTCGGGCTCGAGCGCCGACGGGGAATGAGACGCGTCCGCGTCTTCGTGTCGGGTCGCGTGCAGGGCGTCTTCTTCCGCGGCGCGACCCACGCGCGCATGCGCGCGATGGAGCTCTCGGGCTGGGTGCGGAACCTGCCCGACGGCCGCGTCGAGGCCGTGGTCGAGGGCGACGACGCGCGCGTGGCCGAGGCGATCCGCTTCTTCTGGCGCGGTCCGCCGCACGCGGTGGTCGAGCACGTCGATGTGCTCGACGAGCCGTGCACGGGAGAGCGGGGCGAGTTCGAGCTCCGGCGCTAGTCCACCACCACGCTGAACGTCACGACCTTCGCGGGCGGCGCGTTCTCGAAGGCGCGCTTGTACTCGAAGCGCAGGTCCGTCTCACCGCTGCCCACGATGCGATAGGTGAAGACCTGCGTGCCGCCCACGCCCACCGCGCTGGCCTGCGCGGGGCTCGGCACGAAGACGGGCTCGCCCTGGCGGATCAAGAGGCCCTCGTTCGAGATCACGACGTGCCACTCGAAGCCGGTGGTGGGGCTCGCGTCGAGCTTCACGCTGAACTGGTCGTCGATGCGCAGCATCACCATGCCCGCGTCGGCGGCGGTGAGCACGCGGTCGGATTGGAAGCTGCCCCCGGTGGAGCAGGCCGCGAGGAGAAACAGGACGAGGACGCTGGGCGAGAGGATCCGGAGTGCATTCATGCGCGCAGGATCGCACGGATCGGCGCTTCGAGCGCGTAGAATGCCGGCGCAATGCCGACGCCCAAGCTCGCAGGTCCGGACTGGCGGCCGCTCTTCACGCCGTCGCGCACGGGCGTGTACGTGAACGACCACTGCGTCGTGCGCGCGCCCGACGGTCGCTGGCACGTCTTCGGGATCACGAAGCCCACGCCCGCGATCGATCCGCACAACGAGCGCTGGTTCTGTCACGGCTCGGGCGACTCGCTCGCGCGCGGTGGCTTCAGCGAGCACGGCCGCGTGTGCGATTTCGGGTCGCGCGCGTGGGCGCCGACCGTCGCCTTCGACCGCGAGCGTGCGGTGATGATCTACGGCCCCGACCTGCTGCGCGCGGCGGTCTGCGACGATGCGCGGCTCGAGAGCTGGCACGAGACGCCGTGCACGCTGGCGGGCGCGCCGGTCCAGGGCGTGATGCGCGACGGCATGATCTTCCGCCTGGACGACGACACGTGGCTGCTCTACGCGACGGGCAAGCGCGGCCGCGCGGGCGCGGTCAGCGTGTCCGTGTCGGAGGATCTCCTGAACTGGCGCTTCGTGCGCTTCGCGCTGCGCACCGCCGAGACCTCGCCGAAGCAGCCGGCCTGGGCGGCCACCGAATCGCCCTTCGTCTTCCGGCACGGCGGAGTGTTCTGGCTCTCGATCACCTACACGTCGAGCGGCGCCGGGCCCGCCGACTACCACGAGACGCTGCTCTTCCGCTCCGCGAACCCGTTCGACTTCGGCTGCTACGACGGGAATCCCGACACGGCGGACGCGCGGCTCGCGGCGCACGCGCCCGAGTACCTCGCCGATCCCGACACCGATCGGTGGTACGTGACGAGCGCGGGCTGGCCGGGCGAGCGCTTCGGAACGGTGATTCCCGGAAGCGTCGCGATCCGCGAGCTCGACTGGGTCGATTGAGGGCGGAGGCGCGGCCCGTCATCCCCCGGGCGCGCCGGTGTCCCAACCACCGCGCGCGCGACGTATGATCGAGCGCATGACGACCCGCATCCTCACCGCGTGCATCGCCGTCTGCGCGTCCATCGTCTTCGCCTGCTCGCGCTCCGAGCAATCCGCCGCGCCGCCCGAAGTCGCCGACTTCATCGAAGGGCAGGTGCTCTCCGGCGACGGAACGCCCGAGGCCGGCGTCTGGGTGATCGCCGAGACGGACGGGTTGCCGACGCCGTACCGCAAGATCGTCGTGACGGACGACGCGGGTCGCTTCGTGATTCCCGAGCTGCCCGACGCGCCGTACACCGTCTGGGTGCGTGGCTACGGGCTCGCGGACTCCGCGAAGACCGCGGCGAAGCCCGGCACGTCGCTCGCTCTCCGCGCGGTGAAGGCGGCCAGCGCACAGGAGGCGGCGTCGATCTATCCGGCCAGCTACTGGCTCTCGCTGCTCGAGCCGCCCGGCGCGAGCGGCGCCTGGGTGAACCACTTCAAGCTCGGCTGCGAGCTGTGTCACCAGGTCGGCTCGCTCGTCACGCGCACGAAGACGCGCGAGCTCTACGACCTGGGCTTCAAGAAGGCGAGCT
>CAZMKX010000161.1:0-7261 GCA_964566375.1 uncultured Myxococcales bacterium | reverse complement strand
AAGATGCCGGCCACCCGACCGTCGATGTTGTGCACGACGAGCCGGGGAGCTCCAAGGTCTCGCACGACGTTCTGAAAAAGCAGCTCGACGGATGCAGGCTCGCTGGCATCGCAGGCGTAGCGGCGCACGCCGTGCGTCTTCTCCAGGTCCTGCAGAACCGCCTTGTCGGGGGTTCTGGCTGCTATGGCGACCTGCATACCGCTCTGGGCGAACAGCCGGGCGCAGCTCGCGCTGATCCCCGGACCGGCCCCGACGATGAGTGCAACGTCTTTGGTCATGTGCCGTGCCCTCTCAGTGATTCCACCACGGACGATCCGAGAACGCTCTCAGGTCGAGCTCGTGCGTCCAAGTGGACCGGTGTTGTTTCGCGAGGTGCAGGTAGGTCTCCGCGATCTGCGCGGGAAGCATGAGCCCGTCATGTTCGTTGCCTCGGGCTTCCCGGAGCTGTTCGAACTTCTCCGGTCCGAGCATCTTTCCCAGCGTGTCGGGCGCATCGACCGCGCCGTCGATCACGATGTGGACGACGTGCACTCCCTGCGAGGCAAATTCCGCGTTGAGGCTCTGACAGAGCATGCGTCGTCCCCCCATGGCGGCCGCGTGCGAATGCTGGCCGGCGTTCCCACGCACGGCCGCGGTCGACGAGGTCACCAGGAGCGTCCCCTTCCCCCGCGCCGCCATCAGCGGGCACACGGCGGTCGCGAGCCGAAACAGACCGAACGTCCCCATGCGCCAGCCCGTCTCGAAGGCCTTGGCCGACGTGTCCTTCAACGCTCTATCGCCGATCTGAGCGCCCAGGTTGTAGACGACGACTTCGATCGGGCCGATCTCGGCCTCGATGGCTGCGACTCGCTCCTCGATGACGCCTGCCTCGAGGGCATTGAGGAGAAATCCGGTTGCCGAGCCTCCGTCGCTCTTGATCGCGGCGACCAATTTGTCCAATCCGGCCGCGTCGCTTCGGCGACACAGATAGGCGTGATAGCCCTCTTGGGCGAAGCGTCGCGCTACGGTGCCGCCAATGCCCGCACCAGCGCCCAATACCAAGCAAACCGGTTTCACGTTCGATCTCTCCTCAAGCAAACACGCGAAGTGAAATGAGGGATGATCATTCGACCAGATCGCTGCGCACGCCCGACAGGCTCACCTGAAGCCCCTCGGCGTCGCGGCGCACTTGCTTCATGGACTCGCCGTTCCAATGGGCCTGGAAGGCCTCTGGACCGGCGTAGACCTCGTAGAGCATCACGGCATCGGGATCGTCGTGTGGTGTGAGGACATCGAATTGCAGCGTGCCCGGCTCGTTGGCCCGGCAGCGCTCCGCATGGGCCCGCAGATGCTTCAGGTACTCGTCGCGCCTGCCGGGCGCGACTTTGATGGTCGCGACGATCGCAAGCTTGGCCATCGCCTTCTCCTCGTCCGATTACTTGGCCAGGGCGCGGGCCTGCGAGAGCGTCCGCGCGTCCAGTCTCAGGGTCTTGCGAACCGCGGAGTCCACGACTCCTGCCGGCGCAAAGCGGCGAAGCGCTCGCAGGACCGCGACGCTCCCGACGGCGTATCGCAGCTTCGGTCGAGCCGCGCTCGCGGCCTTCAAGACGACGTCCGCCACGGCGCTCGGCGCATCGCCCTTGGCAAACGCCTCCTGCCACGTCCTCTCCAGAGCCGCGCGGATCTCGCGATACTCGTCGAGCGTCGAATCAGGCTCCATCAAGTTCGTGTCGAACCTCGTCCTCGTGACACCGGGTTCGACGACCACGACGCGCACACCCCACGTCCGTAGCTCGTGGTCGAGCGACTCGGAGTAGCCTTCGATGGCGTGCTTCGTCGCCGAATAGACTGCGTTGTACGGCATGGGCACGAAGCCGAGCGCCGAGCCGATGTTGATGATGCGACCGACCCTGCGACGCCGCATGTGCGGGACCACGGCGCGCGTCATCCGAACCGTTCCAAAGAAGTTCGTGTCGAAAATCGACCAAGCCTGCGCGATCGAGGTCTCTTCGTCCCCGGCGAGGCCGACGCTGAAACCGGCATTGTTCACGAGCAGGTCGATGCGGCCGTCGATCCGCATCACTTCCTTCACGGCGGCTGCTACGGATTCGTCGCTGGTGACATCGAGGGCCAGCATCTCGAAGGACCCCTGGCCCGCTCGGGCTCGCCGTCTGCTGGTGCCGTAGACGCTGTAGCCAGCCGACGCGAGACGCTCCGCCGTTACTTCGCCGATGCCGGACGAGGCTCCCGTTACCAGCGCGACGGGCTTGTCGACCTTCATTGGAGGTGCCTTTTCGTGGAGGGCATGATGAGCATCATATTTCGTGTCGACCGTTGGGTGCCAGTAGAGGTGTCGGGGGTTTCAGCGTCCGGCGGGCGCGACCTGTTTCAGTGCGGCCGCGCGCAGCGCGGCGGAAAGCCGCGGATCATCGACGGCGCGAGCCAGCTGCAAAGCGCCGACCAGGGTGGCCACGGTTGCGAGCGCTCGCTCGTGCGCGCCTGGTCGCCCCCAGTCGGGAGACTGGCGGGCGACGAGGTCGATCATCTCCTTGATGCGTCGGGTCGCTGCACGCCGCACCTCCGGTGCCTGCCGCGGCATTTCCGAGCCGAGCGCCGCCATCGCGCAGCCAGTCTCGACGTCTTCGACGTGTGCCGTGGACAGGTAAGCCCGCGCCAGCTCCCGGAGACCCTGCCCCGGCGGCGCCGCAGCAGCGATGCGAGCCGCCGCCGCCACACCTTCGGCGCCAGCGCGGTCAGCCGCCTCTGCGAGCATCGCCTCGCGCGAGCTGAAGTGAGCGTAGAAGCCGCCGTGCGTCAGGCCGGCTTCGTTCATGATGTCGGCGACGCTGGTGCCGCCATAGCCGCTGCGCCGGATGGCACGCGCGGCGGCGTCGACGATGCGTTCATGTGTGGCTTCCTTGCGGCTCGGAGCGGTGCGCTTCATATATGAGACTTATCATACCAATTTGAAGACCCCGCTCGCCCGGGCGCAGACGGAGTCATCCGCCAGGGCCAGCGCGGTCGCGAAGCAGAGCGACTTGCCGGCCTTGATCACCTCGGGGCGAATCTCGAGCCATTGGCCGACCTTCGCGAACCCGACGAAGTCCATGGACAGACTGACGGTGACCAGGCCGGAGGTATTGTCGACCTCCTGGCCGCAGCTGAGTCCCATGGCGTTGTCGGCGAGCGCCGTGATGAGCCCGCCATGAACGAACCCGCGACTGTTCGCGTGTGCGGCCCTCGCCCTGATTGCTAGGCTGACACCGCGGCCGGATCGCCGCGCGTAGATCGGCTGCCACGGATCCGTGAGTCCGCTGAAGCGGGTGTGGCGCTCGAATCCCTCGGGTACGAGCTCTTCGCTCGCCGGATCGCCTGTCCTGGCCACTGGAGGCTCCCCGGTCAGCGGCCGGTGAAGCGGGCCTCGCGCCGCTCGACGAAGGAGCGGATGCCCTCCTGCGCATCCTCGGTACCCATCACCTGCGCGCTGATCGCGGGAATGGCCGCAATGGCGGCCGCTTCGTCTGCGGCGATGTAGCGCAGCGCCGCCTCCTTCATCGCGCGCAAGCCGAGCGGCGCGTTCTTCGCGATCGCGTGCGCGACCTCCATCGCCCGATCGATGTGCTTGCCGTAGGGCACCACCTCCTGCACGAGCCCGATCTGCAGAGCGCGCTGCGCGTCGAACTCGTCACACAGCATCAGGTGGTACATCGCGTTGCCCCAGCCGGTGCGCGTGAGGAAACGGAAGTGCGCGCCGCCGAGCGGAGCGATGCCGCGCTTCGACTCCATCTGGCAGAAGCGGGCGGTGTCCGCCGCGATCACGATGTCGGCGGCGAGCATCATCTCGATGCCGATCGTGTAGGTGATGCCCTGGACGACGGCGACGACGGGCTTCAGCGTGCGCCGCTTCAGCGCGAACGGGTCGATCGCATCGGCCGGCGGCTCGACGGGGGTCGCGGTCGGCCCGAAGAACTTGGGCATGTCGAGGCCCGCGGTGGTGTGCTCGCCCGCGGCGCTCAGCACCGCCACCCACTGCTCGTCGTCGCGATCGAAGGCGGTCAGGGCGTTGCTGAGCGCGACCATCATCTCGGGCACGAACGCGTTCTTCTTCCGAACATTGTCGACGATGATCTTCAGCACACGGCCGTCGACCTCGGTTCGGATCTGCGGTGACTCGGTCATCGTCCTTCTCCTTCGCTGCGCGGGTGCGCGGCGCCGTCTACAGATTGCGGATCGCAGGCATCAGGGATCGTCCGATGCGCTCGAACGAGCGCAGCATCGCGTCGTGTTCGCCGACGATGTGGCGCACCATCACGAACTCGAATCCGAGCGCGCGGTAGCGGTGCAACTGCTCGGCGACGCTCTTCGCCCCGCCCACCAGCAGCTGCTCCATGCCGGTGCCGCGGTAGCCCTCGGCGAGCACGCGGCCCGCGGTTGCCTTGGCCTCGGCGTCGCTCTCCCCGACGTAGATGTCGCGGCGCAGCACCGGCAGCACTGGACGGCCGGCGCGCGCAGCCGCCTCGCGGTAGACCTCGAGTTGCTGCGCGAGCTCGCCGATCGTCGCGTTCTGGCCGGTCAGCCACCCGTCGCCGATGCGTCCCGCTCGCTCGGCAGCGGCCGGCACGGTCCCCGCGATCCAGATCGAGACGGGCACGCGTGGGAGCGGGCTCACGCTCACCCCGTCGAGATGGAAGTGCTTGCCGTGGAACGTGACACGCTCTCCGGCGAGCAGCGCGCGCACGATCGCCACCAGCTCCTCGAGCCGGGCGGCGCGGCTCGCCATCGGGATCCCGAACGCTTCGAAGGCCTGTGCGCGGCCGCCGTTCGCGAGCGTCACGATCAGCGGCGCCGTCGCGAACGCGGCGATCGTGCCGATCTGCTCGGCAAGCACTATCGGGTGATAGAACGGCGCCAATAGCACCAGTCCGACCGGCATCTCGCCGGTCACGGCCATCAGCCGTGCCAGCGTGGGGATCGGCGCGAACGAGTTCGCGAAGGCCGCCGGCACCGCATGGTTGTCGCCATAGAGCAGTCCGTCGAGGCCGGCGGCGCGCGCCGCGGCTGCGATCTCGAGCACGTTGCGCGCCTGCTCGCCCGTGTCAGTCGCGCCGAGCGGCCGCTCGATGAAGCCGCCCGGCGGCATCGCCGCGAGCATCTGCTTGAACAGTGCGTGGGTGTGCGCGCCGGTCGGGTACAGGAAGCGAAGGGAGGTACCGAGCCTCATCGCGTCTTCTGCGCCTCGATCTCTTCCTCGACCTCGCGCAAGCGGTCCTTCCCGAAGAACAGCTCTCCGCCGACGAAGAAGCTCGGCGAGCCGAACACGCCGCGCGCGACGGAGCCGTCGGTGTTCGCGATCAGCTCCTGCTTCACGTCGGGATCGGTGGCGCGAGCGAGCAGTGGGTCTGCCGGCAGCCCGGATTCGAGCAGCGCGGCGCGAATCACCGCGGGCTCGTCCATCTTCTTCGGGTCCGCCCACATGTGCCGGTAGACCTCGTCGACGTAGCGCTCGAAGCAGCCGAGGCGCTGCGCCGCGACCGCGCCGCGCATGATCTGGAGCGTGTTGACCGGAAAGAACGGATTCGCGGCAAAGCGCGTGATGCCGTGCTTCGAGAGGAAGCGCCGTGTCTCGAGCGCCGCGTACTCCCCTTTGTTCTTTATCCCGCGCAGCGACACCGCCGGCGAGACGTTTCCGGTGGCCTTGAACACGCCACCCAACAGCACGGGCACGTAGGTGAAGCGTACACCGCTACGCTTCTCGATCGCCGGAATCACGAGGTGCGCGAGGTAGGCGTTGGGCGAGCCGAAGTCGAAGTTGAACTCGACGCTGACGTCCATGGCAGCCTCACCTCGCACTCATGCCGGGCCTAGCGGATCGAGAACCACCACCGGGATCTCGCGCGCACCTGCTTGCTTCTGGTAGTCCTCGTACGGCGGATACATCGCCGCCATCTTCTTCCAGCCGCGCGTTCGCTCGTCGCCGCTCGCCGTTCGCGCTCGGGCGCGCATGCGCTTCGCGCCGACCCGGATCTCGCACTCCGGATTCGCCTTCAGATTCACGTACCAGCCAGGATGGGTCGGCGCGCCGCCCTTCGAGCCGATCAGCACGTACCTCCCATCCATCTCCTGGTAGAGGAGCGGCAGCGGCCGCAGCTTCCCGCTCTTCGCTCCCCGCGCGATGAGGAGCAGTGTCGGCAGCGGGCCAGGACCGCCGCCAATGGTCGAATCCCACAACCGAGCTCTCTCGGGATCGGAGAGGTAGAGCTCCACGTGGTCCTTGATCCACTTCGGCATTCCCGCCGCGGGCATCTCGAAGTCTTGCTTCTCGCTCACGATGGACTCCTTTCGAATTCAGTCATCTCGCTGATCGAGCTTTTCCAGGTAGAACGCGAGATCCGGTGCGAACGCCGGATGTGTGCAAAGCCGCGCGAAGTGCGCGAGTGAGCGCGGGAACAACGCGCGAAGCGAAGCGTCGAAGAGCGGCGGGAGCGACGCCGCAGCGAGCACGCGCAACGAGGCACGTTCGACCGTCGCCAGCGCGAGCTCCGCAGCGAACACGACGTCGGCGAGGGTGAGCTCGTCGCCGACCAGGAACTCGCGCTCCGGCGCGAGCGATTGCTCGATGCCCGCGAGATAGGCGTCGCGGGCCGCGCGCGTGCGCTGGTGCGTCGGCGGCTTCACACCGCCATTGGCGAGCTTCAGCAGGTAGGTCTGTACGTCGCGCGCGAACACGAGGGTGGCGTCGAGGAACGAGTCGATTCGCGACGCTGTGTACGGATCGTTGCCATACAGGCTCGTGGGCTCCGGCGCGAGGCGCACGACCGCGCGAGCGATGGCGTTCGACTCGAACACACCGATCGATCCGTCCGGGCTGAAGGCGGCGGGCACCGTGCCGAACGGATGCGCCGCAAGAAATGAATCGGTCTTGTGCAATGTGCCGGCGAATCCGGTGCGAGCGGCGCGCTGGATATCGACGGAGGCTTCGCTCGCGTTGAGCGGGCGCGCATCGAAGTCCCATAGCCAGCCCGCGAGCTCGCGCGGAGCCGCGCCGCGCACCTCGAGCGTGACACCGCAGAGCCGCGCCGCGATCGTCGCCTTCGCGAGCCGTGGACTCGGACGATAGGAGAAGATGCGCAGCGCGGCCTCCATCAGGACCTCTTCTGGACCAGGCATTCGGCGCCAACGCGTACGACGCCCCCTGCTCGCCGCGCATTCTCGACTGCGCTCACAGCGCCTCTACCCGCGCCGGTGTGTGCTTGTGCCACGGCGTGCCCGCCACCCAGTCGCG
>CAZMKX010000160.1:3181-7273 GCA_964566375.1 uncultured Myxococcales bacterium | reverse complement strand
CGGCGCGTGGTCGGAGGGAAGTCCCGCGACCCAGGCGCCGAGGGATTCTACCCCGCGAAGCGGCCGAAGCCAGAGCGCGCCCCGGTTTTCACGAGGATTCGCGCAGAAGTTCGATCAGCTGGTCCTCCAGACGTTCGTGTGCAGCGAAGCTGACCAGAAAGGCGGCAAAGACGGCCCGCGCCGCGCCGAGGTGGCCGAGCGCCAGGTGCTGGGCGACCCGCTCCAGGTCCTCCCGGATGCCGATGTGGGCTACCCGAAGGCTCCGGATCGGGTCGCGCTGGGCGGGTGCGAGCCGCTCGGCGGCGGGGAAGTTCACGTCCTCTTCGCGGGAGAGGTGGGCCAGGATCTGCTCCCGACACTCGGTGAAGGTCCGGCGGGCGCGCGGCAGGTCGTCGCTGTCGAGCGCGCGCGAGACCTCCTGGGCCAGCGCGGCGACGTCCGAAGCCTCTTCGCGCCAGTGGAGCGTGGACTTCGGCGCCTTTCCCGCGGATGCTCGATCCTTCGCAGTTCCGGCCGCCATGGCTGGCGCGGATCTTACCCGATTGCCAATGCTTGCGAGCACGTGATCCGAATCCTCCTCGCCGCCGCGCTGCTCCTCCACTGCGCGAGACCGCCTGCGACCGTCGTGCACGCGCCGCTCGAGTGGCGCGACTGCCACACGCGCTTCACGTGCGCATCGCTCGACGTCCCCGTCGATCACGCGCGACCCGAAGGCAAGACGCTTGCGCTCGCGCTGGTCCGCCGCGCGGCCGAGAAGCCCGAGCAACGCATCGGTGTGTTGCTCGTGAATCCCGGCGGGCCGGGAATCTCCGCGGTCGAGTCGCTGCGCTGGGCGTCGTCGCGCTACGGCGCGGCTCTGCGCGAGCGCTTCGACCTGCTCGCGTTCGACACGCGCGGAACCGGCGCGAGCACGCCGCTCGACTGCCATGCGTCGCTCGACGCGCTGCTCGCGCACGATCCGACGCCCGAGACCGACGCGGAGTTCGCCGCGATCGTCTCGGCGAGCCGCGCCTTGGCCGAGGAGTGCGCCGCGAAGCACGGGGAGCTGCTCCCTTACCTGGGAACGCGCGAGAGTGCGCAGGACATGGACCTCGTGCGTGAAGTGCTCGGAGAGTCGCAGGTCTCGTATCTCGGATTCTCGTACGGAACGGCGCTCGGCGCGGTGTACGCGACCCGCTTCCCCGAGCGCGTGCGCGCGATGGTGCTCGACGGCGCGATCGAGCCATCCTTCGATCTGCTGGTGTTCGCGCGAGAGCAATCCGCTTCGGTGGAAGGCGCGTTCAAGGCCTACGACGTCGAAGCCGCCCGCACCGGCTGGCACGGCACGGACGTGCTCGAGGCGGTGACCGCGCGCGCCGAGAAGGCGCCCATTCCGAGCAGCGGCGGCGGCCGGCCCGCGCGCGCGACCGACGTCCTGTACGGCAGCGTCGAGACGGTGATCTCGCCCGGCGACGGCTGGCACGAGCTCGCTGCCGCGCTCGGCGCGGCGCAGGCCGGCGACGGGGGCCCCTTCGTCCGCTTCTCGGACCGCTACTTCCAGCGCGCGCCCGACGGATCGTCTGCGCTGCGCGTGGAGGCGCAGCTCGGCGTGCTCTGCGCGGACCTACACCGCCCCGCGTCGCCCGACGCGTATCGGGCCGCGATCCCGGAGCTCGCGGCCGAGTCCCCGCACGTCGGCGTCGCGAATCTGATGAGCCTCCTCCCGTGCGCGTTCTGGCCGGAGCCGGCGCACGCGCCGATCGCACCGGAGCTCGACGACGCGTCGCGGATTCTCGTGATCGCGGGTAGCGACGATCCGCTGACTCCGGGCGCGTGGGGCGCGCGGCTGGCGGAGCGCCTGCGGGGCTCGACGCTCCTCGACGTCGAGAGCGACGTCCACACCGCCTACGCCCGCGACGACGCCTGCACCGACCGGATCGTCGAGCGGCTGCTCGTTTCGCTCGAGCACCCGGAGTCGCCCGCGCGCTGTCCGTCGGCTATTCCAGAGCCATGAAGGCCTGGAGGCTCGAGAAGGCCGGCGGGCGGTTCGCGCTCGACGAGATCGCGAAGCCGGAAGTCCGCGCGGGTGCCGTGCGCGTGCGCATGGGTGCAGCGCCGGTGCTGAGCTACATGCGCGACGTCGTCGCCGGAAGGCTCGCGACCTACCGCTTTCCCGCGCTGGAGTTCACGCCCGGCACGAACGGCGTGGGCATCGTCGATGCCGTCGGACCCGAGGTCTACCACCTGACACCCGGCCAGCGCGTCGTCCTGAATCCCCATCTCGTCAGCTCCGAGGTCGGCGTCGAGCCCGCCCAGATCCTGATCGGCCTCACCTCGATCAGCGAGGACTCCGGCCCGCTCCAGGCGGACTGGCCCGACGGCACGTTCGCGGAATACGCGCTGATGCCCGCGAGCGTGCTGACGCCGGCGCCCGGGCTCGAGGCCGTGTCCGACGCGCGGCTCGCCACGCTCGGAAAGTTCGCGGTTCCGTTCGGCGGCCTCCTGCGCATCGGGCTCGCATCCGGTGAGACGCTGATCGTGAACGGCGCGTCGGGCTATTTCGGGTCGGCTGCGGTCCTGCTCGGGCTGTCTCTTGGTGCCGCGCGCGTCGTCGCTGCGGGGCGCGACGCACGGGCGCTCGCAGCGCTCGCCGAGGTCGCGGGCGATCGGGTCGCGACCGTCACACTCACGGGCGACGCGGCGAGGGACGTTGCACGCTTGCGCGACGCCGCGGGCGGCGGCGCACACGCGGCGATCGACCTCGTCGGCCGCGCCACCGAAGCCGGGGCCACGCTCGCCACGCTGCGCGGGCTGCGCCGCGGCGGACGGCTCGCGCTGATGGGCAGCATGACGGCGCCGCTCCCGATCACGTACGGCGAGCTGATGATCCAGGACTGGACGATCGCCGGCTGCTTCATGTACCCGCGCGACGCGATCGCCCGTCTGCTGACACTGGTGAGGGCCGGCACGCTCGACCTCGAGAAGGTCCGGCTCGCGACCCATCCGCTCGCCGATCTGCCCGCCGCGATGGTGGCGGCCGCCGCCATGCGCGGCCTCGACGCCACCGTGCTCACGATGTCGTGAGGGGTGCATAATCAGCGCATGGAACCCGTTCGCTACGTCGACCTGCTGAACCGCCGCTACGCCGCGCAGGGCTTCCCGCCGTACCAGTGGACCGTGAACGCGACCGCGCCGTTCACGCGGCTCGCCAAGCCGCTCGCAGAGTGCCGCGTCTCGATGCTCACCTCGGGCGGCGTGTCGCGCTGTGCCGCCGCGCCGTGGAATCCCGACGCGAAGAACGACCTGCGCCTCGACGCAGTCGCATCGGACGCACCGACCTCGGACTTCCAGATCCACGACAGCTACTACGACCACCGCGACGCCGACCGCGATCTGAACTGCATCTTCCCGCTCGATCGCTTGCGCGAGCTCGCGGCCGAGGGTGTGATCGGCTCCGTCGCCCAGCGCATGTGGAGCGGCTTCATGGGCCGCATCTACACCCGCGGCAAAGTTGTGAACGAGTCCGCGCCCGCGCTTGCACGCGAGCTCGAGCGCGACCGGGTCGACCTGTTCGTGCTCGTGCCTTCCTGACCGCTCGACCACCAGACCGTGGGTCTGGTCGCGCGCGTGATCGAGGAAGCGGGAATCCCGACGGTGCTCGTCTCGACCGGGCGCGATCTCACGGCCCAGGTCCGGCCGCCGCGCTCGGTATTCGTGAACTTCCCGATGGGCAACCCGTTCGGCCCCGCCGGCGACGTCGCGCTGCAGCGGCGAATCCTTCAGGACGCGCTGCGGCTGGCCGAGACCGCGGAGCAGGGTGGCGTCCTCGTCGACCTGCCTTACGACTGGGGGCGGCCGTTCGCGTCGCTCGTCGACGCCGCGACCGATGCGATGGTCGCTCGTTGAGCGCGCGCCTCAGCCGAGCGCGCTGACCAGCTGCGCGACCGCAACGCCGCCGACGATCGCAGGCGAGAGCATCAGCAGCAGCAGCCCGAGCCGCGTGACCAGGCCCTGCTCGACCTTCACCATCAGGTACACCGGCGTCGTCACGCCCAGGAAGAAGTTCGCGAGCCCCCAGCCGACGGAGCCCTGGCTGAAGGCGTGGATCACGAG
>CAZMKX010000160.1:1808-3081 GCA_964566375.1 uncultured Myxococcales bacterium | reverse complement strand
CAGCACGAACAACCGGCGAAGCGACGTCGAACGTGTCATGCCGATCCATCGGCCCTGGGAAGGTCGGGGCTTTACCGGCTAGATTACGGCGCCCATGCGCTGGTCCCAGATTTTCGTCCCGACGCTCCGCGAGGTCCCGGCCGACGCCGAGGCCGTAAGCCACCGCCTGATGCTGCGCGCGGGGCTGATCCGTCAGCTCGGCGCGGGGATCTACTCGAAGCTGCCGCTCGCCGAGCGGGTCGCGCGCAAGATCGAGGCGATCGTGCGCGAGGAGATGTCGCGCATCGGCGCGCAGGAATTCCGCCTGCCGATGTTGCACCCGGCCGATCCCTGGAAGGAGTCGGGTCGCTGGGATTCGGTGGGCGACGAGCTGTTCCGGCTGCGCGACCGCAAGCAGACCGACATGGCGCTCGCGATGACGGCCGAGGAGATCTTCACGACGCTCGCACGCGACGGCCTGCGCAGCTACCGCCAGCTGCCGCAGATCTGGTACCAGATCGGCACGAAGTTCCGCGACGAGCCGCGCCCCAAATCGGGCGTCCTGCGCGGACGCGAGTTCACGATGAAGGACTCGTACTCGTTCGACGTCGACACGGCCGGACTCGACGTCTCGTTCCGCAAGCACGCCGAGGCGTACGAGCGCATCTTCTCGCGCTGCGGCGTCGCGTCGATTCCGGTGCAGGCGTCGTCGGGGGCGATGGGCGGAAGCGAGTCGGTCGAGTTCATGGCCGTCTCCGACGCCGGTGAGGACTGGATCGTCACCTGCTCCGGGTGCGGCTACGCGGCGAACCTGGAGAAGGCGACGTCGCGGCCGAGCGCGGTCGAGGATCCGCCGGGCGCGGGCGCGGTCGAGAAGTTCCCCACGCCGGGCGTGCGCACGATCGACGATCTCGCGAAGCTCGCAGGCGGCGCGAGCGCCGAGCGACAGATCAAGACGCTCGTCTACGTCGTCGACGACGCGTTGACGCTCTTCCTGCTGCGCGGCGACCACGAGCTGAACGAGGTGAAGCTCGCCGAGGCCACGGGCGTGTCGCGCTTCCGACCCGCGGGCCCGGAGGAGTGCCGCGCGGCGCTCGGCGCCCTGCCGGGAAGTCTCGGCGCCGTAGGCGTCGCGAAGATCCCGGTCTACGCCGACGAGTCTCTGCGCGGCCGGCGCGAGATGACGACGGGCGCGAACCAGGACGAGTTCCACCTGCGACACGTCGATGTGTCGCGCGACCTTCCGCACGTGAAGTGGGCGGATCTCCGCAACGCGCGCGCGGGCGAGGCCTGC
>CAZMKX010000160.1:0-1708 GCA_964566375.1 uncultured Myxococcales bacterium | reverse complement strand
GCACCGCTCACCGTGCTCTCGGAAGAGGAGCAGATCTTCCGCGACACGATCCGCGATTTCGCGGCGCGCGAGCTCACGCCGCGCGCGATGAAGCAGGACGAGCAGGGCCACTACGATCCCGAGCTCGTGCCGATGCTCTTCGACCTCGGCGTGATGGCGATCGAGACGCCCGAGGCGTTCGGCGGCGCGGGCGGGAGCTTCTTCCTGTCCGTGCTCGCGATCGAAGAGCTCTCGCGCGCCGACGCGGCGGTCGGCGTGCTCGTCGATGCGCAGAACACGCTGGTCGCGAACGCGCTGCTCCGCTTCGCGAGCCCCGACCTGCAGAAGCGCGTGCTCTCGCGCATGGCAGCCGACACCGTCGCGTCGTATGCGCTTTCCGAGGCAGGCTCCGGCAGCGACGCGTTCGCGCTGCAGACGCGCGCGGTCGAGGACGGCGACTCGTACCTGCTTACGGGCCGGAAGCTCTGGATCACGAATGCCGCCGAGGCGGGCGTGTTCCTGGTCATGGCCAACGCGAACCCGTCGGCCGGCTACCGCGGCATCACCACTTTCGTCGTCGACCGCGACACGCCCGGCTTCACGATCGGCAAGAAGGAGAAGAAGCTCGGCATCCGCGCGAGCTCGACCTGCGAGCTGATCCTCGAGAACGTGCGCGTGCCGAAGGCGAACGTGGTCGGGCAGGTCGGGCAGGGATACAAGATCGCGATCGAGACGCTGAACGAGGGCCGCATCGCGATCGGCGCGCAGATGGTCGGCATCGCGCAGGGCGCGCTCGACGACTCGCTGGCCTACACCGCGCAGCGCAAGCAGTTCGGAAAGCCGATCGGCCACTTCCAGGCCGTGCAGTTCCAGCTCGCGCAGATGGCCACCGAGATCGAGGCCGCACGGCTCATGGTCTACAACGCGGGGCGTCTGAAGGACGCGGGCCGCGAGTTCCTGACCCAGGCGGCGATGGCGAAGCTCTTCGCGTCGCAAGTCGCGGAGCGCGCGACCTCGGTGGCGATCGAGCTCTTCGGCGGAGTGGGCTACACGCGCGAGTACCCGGTCGAGAAGCGCTGGCGCGACGCCAAGATCGGCAAGATCTACGAGGGCACGAGCAACATGCAGCTCAACACCATCGCGAAGCAGCTCCAGAAGCACGGATGAGCGAGCGGCCGACGCTCTGGCTGCTCGATTCGCACTACCAGATCTTCCGCGCGTACTACGCCATGCCGGACCTGCGCGCGCCCGACGGCACGCCCACCGGCGCGCTGCGCGGGTACGCTTCGCAGCTCGTGAAGCTGATCGTGCAGCAGCGGCCCACGCATCTGGCCGCGGCCTGGGACAACGAGCTCACGAGCTTCCGGAACGAGATCCACGCCGGTTACAAGGCGGGCCGCACCGAGGCGCCTGCGGATCTCGCGCCGCAGTTCGCGCTCTGCGAGGAGGTGACACGCGCACTCGGCGTGCCGGTCTTCGGCGTCGAGCGGTTCGAGGCGGACGACGTGATCGCGACGATGACTGCGCGCGCGCTCGACGAAGGTGCCGACGTCGTGATCGCGACCAGCGACAAGGATCTGGGCGCGCTGGTCTCGGAGCGCGTCTCGCTCTTCGATCCGCGCAGCGAGACGTTCCTCGGCCCCGCCGAGGTCGAAGCGCGGCTGGGCGTGCCCCCCGACCTGGTGCCGGACTTCCTGACACTGGTCGGTGACGCCGTCGACAACATCCC
>CAZMKX010000159.1:0-7311 GCA_964566375.1 uncultured Myxococcales bacterium | reverse complement strand
CCCACGACGTAGAAGAAGCCGTGCGCCCGGCACGCCTCGCCGATCTCGCGCGCGATCCGCGATCGCGGCGCCCCACCCGCGGCGAAGCCCGCGAAGTCGATCACCGGAACCGTCGCCCGGGCGCTTCCCATCCGCGCAGCCTACCCGACCGCGCTGGCTTGTGGCTGCGTGCGCAGGTACCGTGGGCCGGGTCCGATCGAATCTGGAGCACGGATGCCCGAGCCGCACGAGAGCCCGCCCGCCGAAGCGCCCGCCGCTCCTGCGCACGCGAGCGTCGACCTCGCCGATCAGATCCGCGGCTTCGCGAACGAGACCTCGGCCCTGATCCGCGCGATCGGCGGCCTGGCCTCGGCCGAGGCATCGCTCAGCCTGACGGCGCTCACGCGCATGATCGGCCTGCGCGTGATCGCCGCCGTGCTCCTGGCGGCCGGCATCGTCATGCTGGCCGTCGCAGGCGCGATCGCGCTCGCGTACTGGCTCGGCTCGACGGTCGCGGCGCTGACGCTGATCGGTGTCGGCCTCGCGGCCGGCGCGGCGCTCGCGCGCCGCCGGGCGAAGGTCTGGGGCACACGCATCGGCTTCGCGCAGACCCGCGCCGCACTCGGCGCAAGTCCCGGACCCGGCGAGGAGCGCGCGCCGTGAGCGGCAACGACGCGCTCGCCCGGGTCGAGTCCGAGCGCGCGCGCGTCGACGGGGCGCGCCGCGCGCTCGAGACGCGCGCGAGCGGCGTGAGCCCGATCCTGTTCGTCGGCGGCGCACTGCTCGCAGGCCTGGTCGCGGGACGCGTGCTCGGTCGCATCGGCATGCCGAGATCGCTCGCGCCGCCGACGCTTCTCGCGGGCGCGCTTCAGCGGCCGCTCACCGGGCTGCTCGAGGCGCTGTTCGCGAAGCTGCTGGCGCCTTCTAGCGCCGGCCCGAAATCAGAAAGCCCGCCAGGAACGCGATCCCCAGCGCCGTGAACGGGCGCTCGCGGATGAACGTCTCCGTCTGCCGCAGCACGTCGCTCGCCTTCTCGCGCGTGGCCTGCGTCGCGAGCATGGCGCGCTCGCCGACCGCCTCGCCGCGCGTCGCGAGCGTCTCCTTCACCCGCGCCGCGGCCTCGTCGGCCAGACCCGCGACGCCGACCCCGAGCTCCTGAAGTGCGTCCAGAAGCTTCGCCGCGCCGGGGCTCAGGGTCTCTTTTGCGACCTCGCGGAACTTCGCGTCCGCGCGCCCGTCCTCAGCCATGTCGCTCGCAGATTCGATCTTTGTGCTCATGCCAGGAGAGTACCGCGTGCGGCTCGAAGCAGCGATAGGCCGTAAGCGGCGCTTAAGGCCCGGTTGCGAGTCTTCCTCGCGTCGACGGGTTCGACGGAGGCATTGCGATGAGACTCGGTACTCTGTTTTCGGTGGCTCTGTGGGCCGCCGCTTCGGGCGTCTACGCGGAAGACCCGACGCAGATCGAGGCGGCGCTCGCGACACAGGCGCGCGCCGAGGATCCGGCTTTCGCCGGATTCTCGGCGACGCGTGGCGAGCGCTTCTTCGACGCCACCCACGGCGGCGACTGGAGCTGCACCACCTGCCACGGCCGCGACCCGCGCGCGACGGGCAAGCACGCCGTCACCGGCAAGCCAATCGAGCCGCTCGCTCCCTCGGCGAACGCGAAGCGCTTCACGAATCCGGCCAAGGTCGAGAAATGGTTCCGGCGGAACTGCAACGACGTGCTCGGCCGACCCTGCACTGCCGTGGAGCGAGGGGACGTGCTCGCCTTCTTGCGCAGTCTTCCCGCGCAGGGGGTGCGCTGATGCGCGGGCGCTGGCTTCTCGTTTCCGCTGTCTGCGGGATCGCGTTCGCGCCCCGTGTCTTCGCGGGCGAGCGAACGCCGACCGCGCTTCCGTCCGGGTATGTGGAGGAGTGCGGCGCGTGTCACGTGGCCTACCCGGGCCGCATGCTCGGTGCCGGCTCGTGGAGCGCGCTGCTGGACGGGCTCGATCGACACTTCGGAGTGGATGCGAGCGTCGACCCTGCCACGCTCGAGCGACTTCGCCAGGAGCTCGCCTCGACGGCGCGCCGCAAGGAGACGACGCAGAACGGGAAGCCGGTTCTGCGCATCACCGAAGCGCGCTGGTTCCGGCACGAGCACGAAGAGATTCCAGCCCGCCTGAAGAGCGGCCCGCAAGCGGTTGCGCTGCCGGACTGCGCCGCGTGTCACCGGGAGGCCGAGCGGGGAAGCTACGCGGAGCGCAGCCTGCACCTTCCGCCGAAGGGGGGTCAGAAATGACCGAGCGGGCTCTCGTCTGGGATCTTCCGCTGCGCATCTATCACTGGGTGCTGGCCGCGACGTTCGCGGGAGCATTCCTGACCGGGGACAGCGAGCGGCTTCGCGATCTCCACCTGCTCTGCGGCTATACGTTCGTCGCGGCGATCGCGTTCCGCGTCGTGTGGGGCTTCGTCGGCGGCCGGCACGCGCGCTTCACGGAGCTGCGGCACTCACCGTCGGCGATCCTTCGCTACGCGAAGGGCCTGCTGCGCGGCCGTCCCGAGGCGCACGTCGGACACGGACCGATCGCCGCGGTGATGGTCCCGGCCCTGCTCGGCCTGGGCCTGGTGGTCGCGGTGACCGGCTGGGCGACCTACCAGGAGCTGGGCGGCGACTGGGTCGAAGAGGCGCACGAAGGCGCTGCCGTCGCGATGCTCGTGCTGGTCTGCGCGCACGTGATCGGCGTCGTCGCACTGAGCGCGCTCCAACGCGAGAACCTGGTGGCCGCGATGATCACGGGTCGAAAACGCGCGCTTCCCGAGCCGATCATTGAATCCGGCGGACGGGTCGGCGACGCTGCGGAGTGAGGAGTGAGTCCACGATGCGCGTTCTGGTCGTCGAAGACGATCCGCTGCTCGGCGACGCGCTGCGGGTCGGACTCACGCAGCGCGGATTCAGCGCGGACTGGACGCAGGATGGACGTTCGGCCTTGGTCGCATTGGGCACCGAGCCGTTCGGCGCCGTCGTCCTCGATCTGGGTCTCCCGAAGCTCGGCGGCATGGAGGTGCTGAAGAAGCTGCGCGGAGCGGGAAACGCGGTGCCGGTGCTCGTCCTCACGGCGCGCGACGCGGTTCCGGACCGCGTCGCCGGCCTCGACGCGGGGGCGGACGACTACCTGGTGAAGCCGGTCGATCTCGACGAGCTCGCTGCCCGCCTGCGCGCGCTCGCGCGTCGGGGCGCCGGCCGGGCCGCTCCGGTGCTCGAGGTCGGACCGCTGCGGCTGGACCCGGCCGCACACGAAGCGACGTTTCGCGGCCGGTCCGTAGCGCTCTCGCCGCGCGAGTTCGCGCTCCTTCACGAGCTCGCGCGCGCGGCGGGACGAGTGCTGTCGAAGGACCAGCTCGCCGAGCGCGTCTACGGCTGGGGCGAGGAGCTCGAGTCGAACGCCGTCGAGGTACACGTGCACCACCTGCGCCGGAAGCTCGCGCCCGAGGCGATCGTGACGCTGCGTGGTGTCGGCTACGTGCTGCCGAAGGACCTCGCGTGAAGGGGATCGCGTCGCTTCGCGGCCGTTTGCTCGCGGGCGTGCTTTCGTCCGTCGCGCTCGCGTGGATCGGCGTCTCGATCTCGGGCTACCGGAGCGCGCGCAGCGAGCTCGACGAGATCTTCGACGCGCACCTCGCCCAGTCCACCGCGCTGCTCGTCGCGCAGCTTCCCGGCGGCGACGAGGAAGACGACGAAGATCACGAGCTGGAGCTCGAGTTCGAGCACGCGCCGCTCCTGCACCGCTACGCGCGGAACGTCGCGTTCCAGGTCTGGGAGCGCGGCCGGCGGCTGCGCATCCATTCCGTGTCGGCGCCGCGCGAGCGGCTCTCGCCCGAAGAGGATGGGTTCAGCACGGCGACGTCGGACGGCAGGCGCTGGCGCGTGTTCAGCACCTGGGCGCTCGACGGCCGCGCGCTCGTGCAGGTCGGCGAACGGATGGACGCGCGCGACGCCGTCAGCCGCGAGATCGCCGAACACCTGCTGGTGCCCGTCGTCGTCGCGCTTCCGCTTCTGGCGTTCGCCCTCCTGATCGCGATCGGCCGGAGCCTCGCTCCGCTCGCGGCGATCGCCAACGCGGTCGCTCGCCGCGAGCCCGCGCGCCTCGAGCCGCTGGCGATGGCCGATGCCCCAGTCGAGATCCGTCCGCTGGTCGAGCGGCTGAACACGCTCTTCGCGCGCATCGCCCAAGGGCTCGAGCGCGAACGCGCCTTCACCTCCGATGCGGCGCACGAGCTGCGAACCCCGCTCGCGGCGATTCGCGCACAGGCCCAGGTCGCGCACGACGCCACCGACGACGCGGAGCGGCGTCGCGCGCTGGGGCGGGTGATGGCCGGCTGCGACCGCGCCGCGCATCTGTCCGATCAGCTGCTCACGCTCGCCCGCCTGGAGGCGGGGGCGCTCCAGAGCCGGATGGGCGCTTGCGATCTGGTTCCGGTCGCGCGCGAGGTTCTCGCGGAGCTCGCGCCCGACGCGCTCGCGCGGCGCGCGACGCTCGAGCTCGTCGGCGACGAGCTCGCCGTCGTCCACGGCGACGAGACCCTGCTCCACATCCTGCTCCGGAATCTCGCCGACAACGCCCTTCGCTACGGGCCGGTCGGGGGACACGTCCGCGTGTCGCTCCACCGCGCGGGAGAGACGTGCGAGCTGCGCGTCGCGGACGAAGGGCCCGGACTCACGTCCGGCGAGGCCGCGCGCGTCACCGAGCGCTTCTACCGCGGTTCGGAGACGAGCGAGAGCGGAGCCGGGCTCGGCCTCTCGATTGCGGAGCGGATCGCCGAGCTGCACGGCGCGGAGCTCGCGTTCGGCCAGGCTCCCGGCGGGCGAGGGCTCGAGGTCCGCGTGCGCTTCGACCCCGTCGCGGCTCGAGCTCAGTCCTCCGCGCGCGGCAGCGTCAGGTAGAACGTCGAGCCCGCGCCCGGCGCGGACTCGACCCAGATCCGCCCGCCGTGACGCTCGAGGATGCGGCGACAGATCGCGAGGCCCATGCCAGTGCCGGGACGCTCGCCGCCGTGCAGGCGCTCGAAGACGCGGAAGATCGTCTCGTGGTGCGCCTCGGGGACGCCGATCCCGTTATCGCGCACGTAGACGAGGACGTCGCGCTCGCGTGGCTCGGCGCCGACGCTCACGACCGGGCTCTCGGCGCCGCGGAAGCGCAGCGCGTTCGCGACCAGGTTCTGGAAGACGCGCGCGATCTGGATCGGGTCGGCAACCACGCGCGCGAGCGCCTCCACCTTGATCTCGGCGCCGCTCTCGGCGATGGCGGGCCGCAGATTCTCGAGCGCCCAGTCGAGCGCCTGCGCCAGGTCGGTGATCTCGACGCTGACGCGCAGCGCGCTCGAGCCCGCGTAGTCGACCAGATCGCGGAGGAGCTCGCGCATGTGTCCGACCTGCCGGAGTGCGAGCGCGAGGTCGGCGGCCTCGCCACCGAGCGCACCCTGCAGCGCGCGCTCCAGGCTGCGCAGCGGCTCCTGCAGATCGTGCGCGCCGGCGAACGCGAGCTCCTCGAGCTCGCGATTCACGAGCTCGAGCCTCGCGAGGTCCGCGCGCGCGACGTCGCGCGCACGCACCAGATCGTCGACGTCGAAGATCGAGCCGACGAAGCCCGTGAACGCCGACTTCGCGTCGAAGCCGGGGCGCGCTTCGATGCGCACGTGTCGGTACGAGCCGCCGGCCGCGCGCAGGCGCAGATCCATTTCGAGCTCCGCCGGCTCCTCGAGGCTGTCCGCGAAGGCGGCGGCCCATGCGCCTCGGTCGTCGGGATGGATGCGCTCGAACCAGCCGCGTCCGCGCACCTCGGATTCGCGCAGCCCGAGCCAGCCGAGAAGTCGGTGCGTGAAGTGCGTGAAGCCGCCGTGTGAGTCGGTCTTGAACAGCATTGCCGGCGCGCGCGACGCGTCCGTCGGCGGCGCGGACGCGAGCTCGACCAGCTCCGCGAGGGCGGCGACGACCACCGCGCGGGTCGCGCTCTCGCGCGAGAGCAACGTGCACAGCCCGAGCGCGCGACAGCGCTCGGCGGCCTCGGCGTCACCGTGCGGGGCGAGCACGAGCACGGGCACGGTCGAGCCGCGCGCACGGCGCTCGCGAAGAAGGTCGAGCGCTCCGTGCCCCCCGCTCTCGAGATCGAGCACGAGCGCGTCCGGCTCCTCGCCTTCGAGCTCCGCGCGGAGCTCCCGCAACGAACGCGCGACGGAAAGCTCCGCCTGCACGCCCGAGACGTGGACATCCCCCGGGTACACCACGATGCGCACGGGCACGCGCCCCGCTCTCTCACCCACGCGAGCAGCTTAGAACAGATTTCCGATTCGCGAAGCCCGGCGCCCCCCGGAGCGCTACCGCCCGAGCTGCCCGCGCTGGTAGCGGCGCCAGGCGCGCTCCGCGAAGTCGCCGGTCGACAGGCCGTAGCGCGCGAAGTAGCGCTCCAGATTCTGCACGTCGCGGCGCAGATGGGCATAGCCGTCGCGGCTGGCGTGCAGATCGACCGACTGCGGAACGTCGATGATCCAGGGCCGGTCCTGCCACCACAACACGTTGTAGGCCGACAGGTCGCCGTGCACGAGGTGGCAGTCGAGCAGGAGCTCGACGTCCTGAAGCAGGCGCTCGAGCACCTCCCGCGCGCGCGCGGGCTCGAGCTCGACGTGGCGGAGCTTCGGCGCGGCGCCGTCGCGGTCCCCCAGGAACTCCATCAGGATCGCGTCGTCCGACGCGGCCAGCGGATCGGGCACGCTCGCGCCCGCGTCGTGCAGACGGCAGAGCGTCTCCCACTCCCACTCGATCCAGGCGTGGTGGGCGAGCCGCCGCCCCTTCTCGGTCTTCGCCTTCATGGCGCGGTCCACGCGCTTGTCGAGCACGACTCGATCGGCCGCGTAGCGGCGCGCGCCGGCGAACGCGCGGAACTTCTGCGCGCGGTACACCTTGGCTGCCAGGAGATCGACGCCAACGGACGGATCGGCCGCGCAGCAGTAGACGGTCGCCTCCTTGCCGTCGCCAATCACACCGAGCACGTCGGTGATCAGCCCCTGTCCGCCGAACTGCTCCAGGACGGCGCTCTTCTCTTGATCCGCGAGCATCCCGCGGGTGAACTCGGCGCCCGACAGCGACGAGCCGATTCGCTCTTTCGACAACACGGTCTCCACGGCGAGGAGGAAAAAAAACGAGCCGCGGGCTCGACGCCTGCGACTCGCCGGATTCCTCGCCAGGAGATCGGTTCTAGAGCGACCGGATCTGCCGGGTACGCCGGAGGCGTGAGCACGAGTGGCCAAGGGCTTGGACAGTCATTTCACGCCTCCTTCCGCTTCGATCAGCGAAGC
>CAZMKX010000158.1:0-7317 GCA_964566375.1 uncultured Myxococcales bacterium | reverse complement strand
CGAGCAGGCCGATCGAGGCCTCGACGCCCGCGGTCGCCGCGCGCCCCGCGTCGCGGTCGTCGTAGGCCGAGTCGAGCAGGACCGTGCGATCCGCGCGCGCGGCGGGCGCCAGCGCGGCCGCGAGCAGCGCGAGCGCCAGCGCGGCGAGCCGGCTCGCGTTCATGGCAGCCGCTCCAGCCAGGCGCCGTCGCCGAGCCACCGGGCCTTGAGCTGCGCGAGCTCGCCGGTCTGCTCGAGCGTGTTCAGATAGTTCGTCACCAGGTTGAGGAAGAGCGGCTCGCCGGGAGACACGGCGATGCCCAGCGGCTCGGTCGTGAACGGCGCGTAGCGCACGAAGAGGCCCGCGTCGGGGTTGCGCCAGCGCGCGACCGTACAGACCTGCTGATCCGAGATCACGCCGTCGACCTCGCCCGCGAGCAGTGCCTTCACGCCGGACTCGTTGTCGGGGAACGTGACGAGCTTCGCCTTCGGCATGTGCGTTCGGACGAAGCTCGCGCTCGTCGAGGAGTCGAGCACCGCGAAGGAGAGCTTCGGATCATCGAGCGAGGCGAGCTCCTCCGTGTCGGCGAGCGCGCGATCGCGCGCCAGCAGCGTGTTGCCGGAAATCAGATAGGGGCCCGCGAAAGCGACGCGCGCGTTGCGCTCGGGCGTGATCGTCATGCCCGCGACCGCCAGATCGATCTCGCCGCGCTCGAGCGCCGGGAGCAGATCCGAGAAGGGGATCTCGACGAAGCGCACCTTCGCGTTCATCGTGGTGGCCAGCGCGCGCATCAGATCGACCTCGAGCCCGATCAGCTGTCCGTCGCGGTCGCGCATGGCGAGCGGGGGAAAGTCCGCCGTGGTGCCGACACGCAGCTCGCCCGAGCTCAAGACGTGCTGCAGCGGCGATGGCCCGGCGTCGCGGCGCTCGCACCCGGCGAGCGCCATCAGCGCGGCGGCCGCGACGACGAGCGCGAATCGGAGCGTGGTTCGTGGTCGTGAAGTGCTCAAGCGGGACGTCCTCCGGATCCGGATCGCCTCATCCTAGGCGATGCGAGCCGCGGCGTCGGCACGTGCGTGGTAACCTTCGGCGAAATCCCTCGGCGGCATGGCATCGTCCAAGGTGAGATCGTGATCGAGGTATCCCGACGCGTCCGGTCGCGTGCGCTCGAAAGCGCCGCAGCCGCCCTGCGACCCCGTTCGACGTCGCCGGACATGAAGCCACGCCGGTGCAGGACCTCATGAGGCAGCTCGATCGCGGCCTGTGGATCTCCGAGCAACCGCTGCGCTTCGCGGGGCTCGAGATCGGGGCCCGCATGACCGTCGTGCGCCTGCCCGGAGGCGATCTGCTGCTCCACTCGCCGATCCGGCCGATGCTCGAGCTCGTGGGAGAGGTCCGCTCGCTCGGCCCGATTGCGGCGCTCGTCTGCCCGAATCGGTTCCATCACCTGTTTGCAACGGAGTGGACGAAGGCCTGTCCCGACGCGGCGCTCTTCGTGGCGCCGGGCTTGGAACGCAAGCGGCCGGATCTTCGGATTGCGGGCGTACTGTCGGAGACACCCGATGCGCTCTGGGCTGGTGCGCTCGAGCAGGTCGTGATTCAGGGGCTTCCACTCACCAACGAAGTCGTCTTCTTCCATCCCGCGAGCCGAACGCTGATCGCGACGGATCTCGCCTTCAACATCGGTCCCGATCACCCGGCCCTCACGCGCTGGGTCTTCCGCCTGTCGGGCGCCTACCGCCGGCTGGCCCCGACGACGTTGGAGCGCGTGCTCGTGCGGGACCGGGCTCGGTTCCGAAGGTCGCTCGAGCGCATTCTCGAATGGCCGTTCGAGAGAGTCATCGTGGCACACGGCACGGTGCTCGAAGCGGGCGGGCGAGACGAGCTCGCGCGAGCGTTCTCCTGGGTCCTCGATGGAGCGGAATCGGCTCGCAGCCCGGCAGCGAACCGCCCGCGGAGAAGACGATGAAGGGACTGAAGATCCTTGCGATCGCTCTCGCCGCGTACCTCGGGCTCGTCGTCGCTTTCGAATCCCTGGTGGGCGTGATGGGCCAGAGGCAGGCGAGCCGTGGGATTGCGCCGGGCGAGAGCTGGCTGATGATCACGACCACGGGCACGGATGGAACCGCGAGGAACACGGTCGTCGCCGGCGTGGAGAGTGACGGGAAGCTCTACGTCGCCGCCAATCACTGGCCTCGCGGCTGGTACCACCGCGCGCTCGAGAACCCGGACGTGGAGATCGTTCGCGACGGAGAGAAGAGCGCGCGCCGCGCCGTTGGGGTGACCGGTCCCGAGCTCGATCGAATCACTCGGGACTACCCGCTTCCGTGGGCCATTCGCATCCTGACCGGATTTCCACCTCGGTCGTTTCTGCGACTCGATCCGCAGTAGCTCGTGAGGCACCACCCGATTCATGACTTCCGTCCGCAGACACTACGAAACACACCTGGCTCCGATCTACGTCTGGATGGCGGGCGGCCTGGAACACGCGCTCGCGCTCGGCGCGCAGGACCTGTCCGACGTCCTGGGGCGCGCGAGCTACGCCGTCGACCTGGGTGCCGGATTCGGGATGCACACGATCCCGCTCGCAAGGAGAGGCACCCGGGTTCTGGCGCTCGACACGTCGGAGCTCCTGCTTGCCGAGCTCAGGGCACAGTCCCGAGGCCTGGAAGTCGAGGCGGTATGCGCGGATCTGCTGGCGTTCCCCGCCCACCTGTCGCAGAGACCGGACCTGGTCCTTTGCATGGGAGACACGCTCACGCACCTCCACGATTTGGGACAGATCGATGCGCTCCTGCAGGCGGTGTCGTCCGCGCTGCGTCCCGGCGGGCAGTTCATCGCCACCTTTCGCGACTACACGCGGCTCCCGGCGGGGCCCGATCGGTTCATTTCCGTGCGCAGCGATGCGCATCGGATCCACACCTGCTTTCTCGAGGAGGCAGCGGACCACGTGGTAGTGCACGACGTCATCCACGAACGCGACGGTGAAGCCTGGTCGATGCGGGTGAGCAGCTACGAGAAGCTGCGCCTGTCACCCGACGCACTCCAGCGCGCGGCCGGGAACGCGGGCCTGCGCGGCACGATCGCGCGAGGGCCGCGCGGAATGGTCGAGCTCCGCGCCGGCGTCTGATGCCTTCGGCACCCCTTCACGTGAATCGCTACGGTCCCACGGGGCGCTCGGTGGTCGTTCTGCACGGCGGCCCGGGTGCGCGGGGCGCGGCCGGTCCACTCGCTCGGGCGCTGGCGGACCCGCTCCACGTGCTCGAGCCCTGGCAGCGACAGAGCTCCGACGTTCCACTCACCGTGGCCCGGCACGTCGAGGATCTGGCGGACCTGCTCTCCCGCGACCTTCGAGGCGAGAGACCCGCGCTGGTCGGTGAGTCATGGGGCGCGATGCTCGGCCTCGCCTTCGCGTCTGCGCACCCGGATCGCGTCGCCGCGCTCGCGCTGGTCGGCTGCGGGACGTTCGACCGTCGCGCCCGCGCGCATCTCGAAGCGACGCTCGAGGCGCGCACGACGCCCGAGCTCCGGGAGCGGCTCGCGCGCCTGGCGACGCAGGTCCCGGACGAGGCCGAGCGCGCGGCACGGGCGCACGCCCTTTCGGATCCGCTCTACACGTACCGTCGCGCGGTCGAAGATCCCGTGCCCGCGCTCGACCTGAAGGGCCACCGCGAGAGCTGGAGCGACATGCTTCGCCTGCAGGAATCCGGTCGTTATCCGGCCGCGTTCGAATCCATCGAGTGTCCCGTTCTGATGCTGCACGGTGCCTACGATCCGCATCCCGGTACACTGATCCGCGACGGCCTGCAGCGGTTCATTCCCCAGCTCGAGTACATCGAGCTCGATCGGTGCGGCCACGCGCCGTGGATCGAGGAGCACGCGCGGGGCCGCTTCCTATCGATCCTGCGGGCCTGGCTGCAGCGCGCGCTTTGCGAAGGCGAGGACGCCCCGCCGGCGCCGGACGGCGCGGAGCGTGGTACCGTCCCGTGAAGTCCTGGCTGCGAAGGCCGGCCTCGCGCAGCCGACGCAGCGCAGCTTGGAGGTGCCGCCTTGACGACCGACCCCGCGCCACCCTCGAAGAGCGAAGGCGCGGCGCCGCCGCGCTGGGCCGTGAAGGCCATCGCCCGTCTGCACGTGTTTCTGAATCGCCTGAGCGGCGGCCGCCTGCTGAACACGCTCAATGGAGACGACGTCTGCTTCGTCACGATGACGGGAGCGAAGAGCGGCCGCAGCCTGACGATCCCGCTCATGTACGTACCCCATCGGAACGGCGTCCTGCTGGTCGCTTCGCTGGGCGGTGCCCCGAAGCACCCGGTCTGGTACCACAATCTCGTGAGTCACCCCGAGATCACGGTGAATCACCGCGGGCGCCACATGAAGCTCCGGGCTCGCCTCGCGACTCAGCAGGAGAAGCCCGCGCTCTGGCCGATCTGCGACCAGCACTACGCGCCCTACGCGGACTACCGCAAACGGACGACGCGAGAGATCCCGATCTTCGTCTGCGAGCCGCGCTAGCCCGTCTTCCCCAGGGTCTCGAGACCCGGGAGGACAAGGCTGGGAGGTTTCTCTCGGTCTCCGCACCGTAGCCCGCCTGGCGGAATCACTGGCTGCCGAGCGGCCTCGTGCCGGGCGTCGCGCGCTTCCTCGGCGGCATGAGGGTGCTCGCTCCCCATCTGCACTTCGCGATCCCGGCAGCACACCCGACTCGATCGTCCCTTGCTCGGGCGAACGAGATTGCAAGACCGGATCGCGCAGGCCGCAGATGGGGACTCTGCTCGCAGCGTTCGTTGCGTCTGGCCGTCCGGCGGTCGCCCGCGCGTCTCGAGGTTGGCTACATTCGAGTCGATCGGATTCGCATTGGGGGGGCTCGATGGGCTCAGCTCGGGGGTTTCTGTCCGTCATCGTCGTATTCGTCTCGCTCGCGGGCGCGTGGCGGCCATCACTCGCTGCGGACCCGAAGTCGCCGCGCCCGAACATCGTCTACATCATGTCCGACGATCAGGGCTGGAAGGACGTCGGATTCCACGGCTCCGACATCGAGACGCCGAACATCGACGCGCTCGCGCGCGGTGGAGCGGTTCTCGAGCAGTACTACGCCCAGCCGATGTGCACGCCGTCCCGCGCGGCGTTGATGACGGGCCGCTACCCGCACCGGTACGGCCTGCAGACGCTCGTCATCCCGTCGGCGGGCACCTATGGGTTGGCCACCGACGAGTGGCTCCTACCGCAGGCCCTGAAGGAGGCGGGCTACCGAACGGCGATCGTGGGCAAGTGGCACCTCGGGCACGCCGATCGCAAGTACTGGCCGCGTCAGCGCGGCTTCGACCATCAGTACGGACCGCTGCTCGGCGAAATCGACTACTTCACGCACTCCGCGCACGGCGTTCGCGATTGGTTCCGGAACAACGAGCCCGTCGAGGAATCGGGCTACGTGACTCAGCTGCTCGGCGACGATGCCGTCGAGCAGATCGAGAAGCAGGACCCGGCAACCCCGCTCTTCCTGTATCTCGCCTTCACCGCGCCGCACGCCCCGTACCAGGCGCCGGAAGAGTCCCTCGAGCAGTACGCGCACATCGCGGACCCCGCTCGCCGCGCCTACGCCGCGATGATCACGGCCATGGACACCCAGATCGGCCGAGTGCTGGCCGCGCTCGAGAAACGCGAGATGCGCGGCAACACGCTCGTCGTCTTCCAGAGCGACAACGGCGGCCCGCGCTCGGCGAAGTTTACGGGCGAGGTGGACATGTCGAAGAGCACGATTCCCGCCGACAACGGCCCGTACCGCGACGGCAAGGGGACGCTGTACGAAGGCGGCGTGCGCGTCGCCGCGCTCGCCAACTGGCCGGGTCACATCAGGCCGGGCACCGTCGTCGACCAGCCGCTCCACATCGTCGACATGTATCCGACCCTGACGCGGCTCGCGGGCGCGCCGACCGGCAACGCGAAGCCGCTCGACGGACTCGACGTGTGGGCGACGCTCGCCGAGGGAAAGCCCTCTCCGCGCAAGCAGGTGATCCACGACGTCGAGCCGTTCCGCGCCGCCGTGCGCGAGGGGAATTGGAAGCTCGTGTGGCAGGCGACGCTGCCGTCGCAGGTCGAGCTGTTCGACCTGGCGAAGGATCCCGGCGAGACCACCAACCTCGCGGAGAAGAACCCGGCGAAGGTCGCGGAGCTCGAGCACCTGGCCCAGGCGCAGGCGCGCGAGGCGGTCGCCCCGTTGATTCTGAAGGACGCGCTCGGCGCGGTGAAGCCCGCGCTCTTCGGGCAGGTCGTGTTCCCCGCCGAGGAGGCCGCGCTCGAATCGCAGCCGTGACTCGCACGCGCGGCTGCTACGATGAGCCGCGCGAGGAGCCATGGCTGGAATCCGGATTCACGACCGCTCGGACGATCACGTTCTCGCGTTCGATCTCGCGGACGTCCTCGACGCGCTCGGCGATTCCGCGCGGGGCTCCGTCTGGAAGTGCAGCGTCGGCGAGTGCATCGCGGAGGAGGGCGCGCGGCCGGATCTGGAGGACGCCTACAACGCATCGGCCGGTCTCGCCGGGCCCGCTCTCGCCGAGCTCGCGGCCGACACGATTCAAGTCGTCGACGGCGTCTTCGAAGCGTTCCGGCCGAAGGAAAGGCGCCCCTGGATCAAGCTCGAAGCGATCGACAGCACCTACTGGGAAGCCTTCGCCGCGAATGCCGACGACCTGGCGCCGCT
Source organism: uncultured Myxococcales bacterium (assembly GCA_964566375.1). Lineage (GTDB taxonomy): Bacteria > Myxococcota_A > UBA9160 > SZUA-336 > SZUA-336 > VGRW01. Next base: position 634 of record CAZMKX010000158.1, on the reverse strand, counting down.
GAGCCGGCGTTTCGCGGAGGTCGAGATCATCGAAGAGGACGGAGAGTCGGGGTGATCCAGCACGACACCGATCTGTGGAGCACCGAGCACCTCTTCGGCTGGCAGGGCGGGATGATCCGGATTCCCGTTCGCATGACGGTGATCCGGCTGCGGAGCGGGGCGCTCATGCTGCACTCGCCGGTTCCCATCACGCCCGAGCTTCGCAGCGCGCTCGGCGCCCTCGGTCCGGTCGGCACCATCGTCGTTCCGCGGGCGCACGGGAAGTTCGCGGAGCAGGCGTGGCGGTGCTTTCCCTCCGCGCACCTTCTGGCCGCACCCAGCGCTCCGTCGCGCCGGAAGTCGCTTCCGTTCCACGGAACGCTTGCCGACGAGCCGCCCGCCGCGTGGGCTGGCGAGGTCGAGAGCCTGCTCGTGCAGGGCTTTCCGCTCCAGGAGGTGCTCCTGTTCCACCGGCCGTCGCGCACGCTCGTGATCACCGATCTGTGCTTCAACATCCGTCGCTCCGGCTCGCGCGTCGCACGGCTCTTCTTTCGCGCGAACGGAATGTGGCAGCGCTTCGGGCCGAGCCGGATCATCCGGCGGATCGGCGTGACGGATCGCGCGGCGTTCCGGCGCTCGCTCGAGCAGGCGCTGC
>CAZMKX010000157.1:0-7330 GCA_964566375.1 uncultured Myxococcales bacterium | reverse complement strand
TCGGCGCGTACGTCAACGTCGCGCCGCACCCCGACGTCGCGGTCGCGCGCGAGCTGGTGCGCGGCGGTGTCGGCACCTTCGCGCACTTCTCGGGCATGCGCGGGAGCTCCGCGGAGGGCGTCGCGCGCGAGGACCGCGCGGTGTTCGAGGGAATCCACGGACGCTACGAGCGCGCGGCGCACACGCTCGGCCGGGCGCGCCACGCCGCGGCCCTGGACGCGGACTTCCTCGATCGCTTCGCCGTGGTCGGCCCGCCGCGCACGTGCATCGCGCGGCTGCGCGAGCTCGTCGACGCCGGCGCAAGCAAGCTGATCGTGACCGGCGCGTCGTTCGATGCCGACCGAACCGAGGCGGGTCGCTCGCGAGCCCTCTTCGAACGCGAGGTGCTGCCCGAGCTGAAGGGCCGCTGAAGCGGCCGCCCTGCCCGGAGTCGCGCTTCAGCCCATCGATTCCACGGCCGCGACGATCCGGTCGACCGTCGGCAGGAAGACGTCCTCGAGCGCGGGGCTGAAGGGAACGGGCGAATGCGGCGCCGTCACCCGCTTGACCGGCGCGCGCAGGTAGTCGAAGCCGCGGTCGACGCAGAGCGCGGCGACGTCGGTGGCGATTCCGCAGCGCGGTGGCGCCTCGTCGATCACGACGAGCCGTCCGGTCCGCGCGAGCGCCGCGAGGATTCCGTCCTCGTCCATCGGCTGGAGCGAGCGCAGGTCGAGCACGTGCGCGCTCGTGCCGTTCGCGGCGAGCTGCTCCGCCGCCTCGAGCGCCGTCTGCACCGTTCGGCCGACACCGACGAGCGTCACGTCGGAGCCCTCGCGCACGACGTTCGCGACGCCGATCGGCACCGTGTAGTCGCCCTCCGGCACCTCCGACATCGAGAAGAGCAGCGACTTCGGCTCGCAGAAGACGACCGGATCGTCGTCGCGGATCGCGGAGAGAAGCAGACCCTTCGCGTCGTAGCCGTTCGACGGACAGACCGTCTTCAGCCCGGGGATGGCGGTGGTGATGTTGTAGAGGGTCTGCGAGTGCTGCGCGGCGGCACGCAGACCGGCACCCACGAGCGTGCGCATGGTGAGCGGCACGCGCGCCTTTCCGCCGAACATGTACCGCAGCTTCGCGGCCTGGTTCAGCATCGGGTCGAGCGACACGCCCAGGAAGTCCATGAACATCAGCTCGACGATCGGGCGCATCCCCGTGGCGGCGCAGCCGACCGCGGTCGAGACGAAGCCCATCTCGCTGATCGGCGTGTCGAGCACGCGGTCGGGACCGAAGCGCTTGAGCAGCCCCTTGGTGGCGCCCATCACGCCGCCCCACGCCTCCTCGATGCCCTGGTCGACGCGTCCGCCGCCGCCGGCGACGTCCTCGCCGAGCAGGATCACGTTCGGATCGGAGGCCATGGCGATGTGCATGGCTTCGTTGATCGCCTGCAGCATGGTGATGTTGCGGCCCATCGTCAGCGCTCCATCACGTAGACGTCGGTGGTGACCTGATCCGGTGTCGGGAACGGGCTCGCCTCGGCGAACTTCACCGACTCGTCGAGCAGCCGCACGACGTCGCCGTCGACCGCGCGCAGCGCGTCGGCGTCGACGAGGCCCGCCTCGACGACGTGCGCCTCGAAGAGGTCGAGCGGGTCGCGTTTCTGCTTCCACATCTCCGTCTCCTCCTTCGTGCGGTAGGCGAGGTTGTCGCCGACGTAGTGGCCCATGAAGCGATAGGTCTTGCACTCGAGCAGCGTCGGCCCGTCGCCGCGCCGCGCGCGCTGGATCGCCACGCCCGCCTTGTCGAACACGTCGAAGAAGTCCTGCCCGTTCGCCGTGAGCGTGTGCATCGCGTAGGCCTTCGCGCGTTCGGCGATGTCGCGCACGGACGTGACGAACTCCATCGGTGTCGCCTCGCCGTAGCCGTTGTTCTCGACCACGAAGACCACCGGCAGCTTCCAGATCGCCGCGATGTTGAGCGCCTCGTGAAACTGGCCCTGGTTGCTCGCGCCGTCGCCGAAGAAGGCGATCGCGACACCGCCGGTCTTCTTGAGCTTCGCGGTGAGCGCCGCGCCGGCCGCGAGCCCGATGCCGCTGCCGACGATTCCGTTCGCGCCGAGCATGCCGCGGTCGAGATCGGCGATGTGCATCGAACCGCCCTTCCCCTTGCACGTCCCCGTCGCCCGACCGAAGAGCTCCGCCATCATCCCGCGCACGTCGACGCCCTTGGCGATGCAGTGACCGTGACCGCGATGCGTGGACGAGACGATGTCGCGATCTGCCAGGTGCGCGCAGACGCCGACCGCGACCGCCTCTTCGCCCGCGTACAAGTGCAGGAAGCCGGCCAGTCGTCCCGCCGAGACCAGCTCGACGAGCTTCTCCTCGAAGTTCCGGATCGTGCGCATCCGACGATACGCGTCGATCAATCGCTCGCGATCGAGATCCATCGCCCCTCCTTCCGCGGCCCGCTTGAGCCATTGTAGTCGCTCTGCCAATCTGGCGTCCGACCAGCCCGTCGGGAGATTGAATGCCGTCCGCGATCGCGATGCCGAAGCTCGGGATGACGATGAAGGAAGGCACCGTGCTCGAGTGGCGCGCGCGCCCGGGTGACGCCGTGGCAAAGGGACAGATCGTCCTCCTGATCGAATCCGAGAAGACCGAGGTCGAGATCGAGGCACCGAGCGCCGGCGTGCTGCGCCACGTGTACGTCGAGCCGGACGCGGTGGTGCCGTGCGGCTCCTTTCTCGCGGCGCTCACCGAGAGCGCGGAGGAGGCGTTCGACGCCGACGCGTTCCGCGCCGCGAACGAGCGCGTGGACGCGGGTCCCGCGAAGGTCGCGAAGCGACCGGCGGCCGCAGCGCCCGCCGCTGCGACGGCGAGCGCGCCGCCGCGCCCTGCCGAGCCGCCCGTCGTTCCGGCGGCGCGCAAGCGCGCGAAGGATCTCGACGTCGACCTCGCGCGCGTGACCGGAAGCGGACCGAACGGGCGGATCAGCGTCGAGGACGTCGAGGCCTTCGCCGCGCAGATGGGCGAGCGCATCGAGGTCGCCCCCGGCGTGCGGCTCGAGGCGCCGAGTCAGGGTGCGGGCGACACCGTTCTGCTCCTGCCGGGCTTCGGTACCGACGTGTCCGCGTTCAGCCCGCAGATTCCGCTGCTCGCCGGCTCTTACCGCGTGCGCGGTGTGAACCCGCGCGGAGTCGGCGCTTCGGGCGCGGGCGCGTCCGAGCGCCTGGACGTCTCGCTCATGGCGGCCGACGCGGCGCGGATCGCGGGCGGGGCTGCGCACGTGGTCGGCGCGAGCCTGGGTGCCGCGGTCGCGCTCGAGATGGCGCTCGCGAAGCCGGACGACGTGCGCTCGCTGGTTCTGATCACGCCGTTCGTGACCGCCACCCCGCGACTTCTCGCGGTCGTGGAGGCCTGGGCGCGCGTGGCCGCCAGCGCGCCCGCCGAGGTCGTCGCGGGCGCGCTCCTGCCGTGGCTCTACGGCAATGCCTTCCTCGGCGACGCCGGCGCGTGTCGCCGCGCGACGAAGGCGCTCGCGGAGTCGATCCCGCGCACGCCCGCCGCGACGCTCGCGCGAGCCGCGTCCGGCCTGCGCGCCTGGTCGGGAACGCGCGAGGCGGACCTGGAGCGCGTCCGCGCGCGCACGCTCGTGATCGCCGCCGGAGACGATCTGCTCACGCCCGACGCAGCCTCGATCGCGAAGCGCATTCCCGGCGCGCGGCTCGTGACGCTCCCGGGCGCTGGGCACGCGGTCGGCATCGAGGCCGGGGACGCGGTCGCACAGGCGATTCTCGAGCACCTGCGCGGTGCGTAGCCAGCTCGTTCAGATCGCGCTCGGCGCGATCGCGCTCTGGTTCCTGCTCGCCTACGTGGTTCTTCCGGCCATCTGGAGTCACTACGAGCACAACCCCGCGCTCGAACACTCCCCGCGAATCACGCGCACGGCCGACGGCTCGCCCGGTGACCCGCTCAACGTCGGACTGATCGGAAGCGAGCAGGAGCTTCGCCGGGCGATGAGCGATGCCGGCTGGAGCGTCGCCGCGAGCCTCGGCGTGCGGAGCGACCTCGCGATCGCCGGAAGCGTCCTCCTCGACCGCCCCGACCCGACCGCACCGGTCAGCGACCTCTTCCTGTTCGGCCGCAAGCAGGACATCGCCTTCGAGAAGGAGGCCGGTCGCAGCGCGAAGCGCCGTCACCACGTGCGCTTCTGGCGCTGGGACGGCCACGACGAGGAAGGCCGGCCGTTCTGGCTCGGCTCCGCGACCTTCGACCGCAGCGTCGGACTGTCGCACCGCACGGGACAGATCACGCACCACATCGCGGCCGACATCGACGCCGACCGCGACGCGCTCTTCGCCGGCCTCGCTGCCGCGGGACAGCTCGTGCGCGAGTACCAGGTCACCGGGATCGGCGAGACGCTCTGGGGCCGGAACGGTGGGGGCGACCGCTACTTCACCGACGGCGAGCTCTGGGTCGGATCGATCTCGCCCGCCAATCAGAAGCGAACGGCGCCGCCCGAGATCCTCTCGATACCGCCGACGATCGCCATGAAGGCGTGGCTCTTCACGGGCCTGCGGCCGCTGCTCCGCTGAGTCAGGTCTCCGCGCCCGTGAGTCGGTGCGCGAGATAGCGCTGGAACTGCCAGAGCGGACGCTCCAGCGGCGAGAGCGGACCCGGAGCCGCCGATCGCGCGCGCGCCGCGCGCTGAACGCCCGCGTTGGTGCGGGCATCCTCGGCCTGGATCGCGCGCACCGCGTCGAGCTGTGCGTCGAGCGCGGCGGCGAAGCCCTCCGCTTCGAGGCTCCGCCTCGGGACGACCACGTGGATGTCCAGCCGGTGACTCTCGGGCCCGGTCGGGTACCACTCGAACCAGACCGCGGCATCGGGCCCGACGACGATGAAGAACATCGGAAAGAGCGCGAGCACGAGCGACTGCGAGCGCTGCTCGGAGGTGAGTCCCGGGATCGGCGGCAGCAGGATCGGCTGGATCGGAAATCCCTCCGCCTCGCCGACCGCGGCGGCAGCGCTCACCCGCATGCGGAGGACGGTGCAGTCGCGTCCGGAGGTCTCGTCGACGACGGCCTGTCTGGCGGGCCAGAGCGGCTGGAGCGACTCGCGGTGCGTGCCCATGTGGTGATAGCACTCGGCGCCGTTCTCGATCGCGATCTTCCAGTTCACCGCGGACTCTCCCCACGGAACGGTGCCCGCGACACGCCAGTCGCTCATGTCGACGCCACCCAGGAACTTCTCGAGCTCCGCCATGCGCGGCCGGAGGGGAGCGGCTTCCGGGTCGAGACACACGAAGATGTAGCCCTGCCACACCTCGAGGCGGAACTCGGCCAGGCCGAGCTCCGCGCGCGCGAAGCCCGCGGCGCCCTGCATCTCCGGCGCGCCGCCGAGACGGCCGTCGAGCCCGTACGACCAGAGGTGATAGGGACACGTCAGCCGCGTCGAGTTGCCTCGCGCATGCGGGATCTCGCACATCAGGTCCAGGCCGCGGTGACGGCAGACGCGCGAGAGCGCGCGGAGCGCGCCGTCCTCCGCGCGAACGACGACGATCGGCTCGTCGAGCAGGTCGACCTTCAGCCAGTCTCCGGGCGCCGGAAGCTGGTCGACGCGCCCCACGCACATCCACTCCGCGGCGAAGATCCGCTCGCGCTCGAGCGCGAAGACGTCCTCGCGGTAGTAGAGCTCCGGCGGAAGCGCGAGCGCTCGCTCCGCGGGAAGTGCCGCCTGCGCCGCCAGGCGCGCGAGGAGCGCCTCGAGCGGCCGCTTCGGAATCGACATCCTCGTCCCCTCCCGGGGCGTTGAAATAGCACAGGACCGCGGCGCCTCGCGCGAGTAACTTCCGCGCATGCAGTGCCTCGATCGCGCCGGGCTCGCCGCTTGCGCCGCGGACTACGACCGCGCGGTGGCCGAAGATCCCGAAGTCGATGCGTTCTGCTCGCGCAGCGCCTGGGTGCTGTCGTTCTTCGAGGCCTTCCGACCGGGCGCGGCGGTCGAGGCGGTTCGCGATGGCGACTCCTTCGTCGCGCTCGCCGCGGTCGACGAGCCGGGCGTCGGGATCGTGCTCCAGTCGCTCGAATCGATGTGGGGCTTCGCCTCGCCGCTGATCGGCGCGCGGGCCACCGGGCTGCTCGAGCACGTGCACGCGCGCGCGGCCGCGAACGACGCGCTCCGCCCGCATCTGCTCACCGGCCTGCCCGCGACGCGCGACCGGCTCGAGCCGGTCATCCGCGTGCTCGCCGCGCGCTTCGCGATCCGCCCGCTCGAGCCGACCGTTCGCTACCAGGCGAGCCTCTCGGGCGGCCTGGACGGCTGGCTCGGACGGCGCACCCGCAAGTTCCGCCGCAACCTGCGCGACACCCGCGAGCGCACGCGCGCGGCGGGCGTGCGCTTCGAGCACGTGCGCCCCCGCGACGCGGCGCACTCCGCCGCCACCTACGCGCGTGCGCTCGACGTCGAGCGCGACACGTGGAAGACCGCGAGCGGAAACGGCGTCGACCGCGGGCCGATGCGCGAGTTCTACGCGCGCATGCTGCCGCGCCTGGCGGAACGCGGCGAGCTCCGAGCGCTCTTCGCAACACGCGACGGTGTCGACGTCGGCTACCTGTACGGAGGCACCGCCGGCCCGCTCTTTCGCGGCCTGCAGTTCAGCTTCCGAGAGCAGGAGCGCGCGCTCGGGCTCGGAAACGCGCTGCAGGCCGAGATGATCGAGTCGCTCTGCGCGGACGGCTTCGCGCTCTACGACCTGGGCTCGCAGTCCGCCTACAAGCGACACTGGGGCGAGGTCGGTCAGGTCACGGCGGGCCTGCTCGCGCGACCGCGACGCTAGGTCAGGATCTCCGGCTCGCGAGCCACTGCGCGGCGTCGGCGCGACTCGTGTGGTAGCCGAACTCGATCGATCCGGTCGTGCCGTACGCGGCGTTGACGCGCAGGGCCGAGAGCTGTGCGACGAGCTCGGTCGGCTGCACCACCGCCATGTGCCGCAGCCCGTTCTCGACCAGAAGCGGGTAGAAGCGCGCCGCGATCCAGTCCTGGTCCTCCGCGTCGATCACCGAGAAGCCGGCGATGTCTGCGAGCCACAGGCTCGAGCGCCGCTCGCGCGAGGCGTAGACGCAGGCGTGCGCGGCGTTGCGCAGGCGCTCCGCCTTCGCGAAGCCGTGCCACTCCGCGATGTGGTAACGCGCGTTCGAGTCCCAGAAGAGCTCGAGCACGTCGTCCTCGTAGACCAGACGCAGGTGATCCATGACCCAACCTCGTCGGCGCGCGCGGCGGACTTGAGCGGGAAGCTCACCCGCGCGGCAGTCCGAGCACGCGCTCCGACAGGATGTTGCGCTGAACCTCGCTCG
>CAZMKX010000156.1:0-7371 GCA_964566375.1 uncultured Myxococcales bacterium | reverse complement strand
CCACGTCTTCCACATCCACCAAGGCGACTTCCAGGTCACCGAGATCAACGGCGTCGCGCAGCCGTTCACGGGCTACCAGGACGTCGTGAATCTGCCCGAAGCCACGAAGGCCGGACCGAGCGAGGTCGTGTTCCGGATGAAATTCGATCCGCCGATCATCGTGGGTGAGTACGTCTACCACTGCCACATCGTGCAGCACGAGGATCAAGGCATGATGGCGAACGTCGAGGTCGTGGACGAGCTCGCGCGCGTGATCAAGTCCGAGGAGCCGAACGACCTGATCGCGAGCGCACTCACTCCCGCGGTCGGCAACTATTGGTGCAAGTGACCGGGGACGGATTCCGCGCCGTCGCGCTCGCGCTTCTGCTCATGCTGACGTTCGCGGGTTGCCCTGCGCGCGAGACGAAGCAGGGCGGCGCTTCGGTGGCGCCGGCGACCGCCTCCGAGGCGGAGCAGCGCGAGCGTGATTCCCTCTACGCGCTCGGCAGCTGGCTGGCCCGCAACCTCTCCGGAGTGCAGCTCGAGGAGAAGGACATGGCTCCGCTCGCAGAGGGCCTGTCCGACGCGCTGCTCGGCCGCCCGCTGCGCGTCGATCCCGCGGTCGTCGGCGAGCGCGTGCAGGGGTTCCTGAACGAGCGCCGCGCACGGACCGCCGCCGCCGAGAAGGCCGCGGGCGCGAGCTTCGTCGACGCGGCTCGCGCCGAGCCGGGCGCGCGACGCACCGTGAGCGGCGCGATCTACCTCGACCGGCTCGAGGGCAGCGGCGCCTCGCCGGGCCTCACCGACCGGGTGAAGCTCCACTACCGCGGCTTCCGGCGCGACGGCTCGAGCTTCGACGATTCGTACGCCCGCAACAAGCCCGAAATCTTCCGCGTGTCCGGCGTGATCCCGTGCTGGCGGGAGGCGCTCCAGCAGATGAAGCTCGGCGGAAAGGCGAAGGTCACGTGCGCGTCGGACCTCGCCTATGGCGACCGCGGAATCGGCGGTCGCGTGCTGCCCGGCGCGCCGCTGCCGGTCGAGCTCGAGCTGCTCGAGATCCTGCCCGCGCAAGCGCCAACGCAGCCGGCGACGCCGTGATGCGGCGGCTCGCGCTCTCGCTCGCGCTCTTCGCCGCCTGCAGCGGCGGTACACATCACGGCGTGGGCACCGTCACCGAAGTCGATCCCGCGCACGGCCAGCTCATGCTCGCACACGAGGCGATTCCCGGATTGATGCCGGCGATGACGATGAACTTCGACGTGGCGGACCCCGCGCTCCTGTCGGGCCTGGTGCCGGGCGACCGGGTCCGTTTCGAGCTCTCGGCAGACGATCGCAGCTACCGGATCCTCGCGATCCGGAAGGTCGCGGGTGCACCGGCCGGTGCGCCTGCGGCATCGGCCGGTCCGGGCCTCGGCAACGTCGCGACCACGGCGGATGCAGCGCCGGCATTCGCGCTCACCGATCAAGACGGCCGCGCGGTCGCGCTCGACGCGCTGCGCGGCAAGGCGGTGGTGCTCGACTTCGTCTACACCCGCTGCCCGGGACCGTGTCCGATTCTGACCAGCGCCAAGGTGGAGGTGCAGAAGGCGCTCCCGGACGCCCTGCGCCCGCACGTGCACTTCGTTTCAGTCAGCCTCGATCCGGGCAATGACACGCCCGAAGCGCTGCGCGGATACGCGCTCGCGCGGGGCGCCGATCTCGGCGGCTGGTCGTTCCTGACCGGAGATCCTCCGCGCGTCGATGCCGTGCTGCAGAGCTACGGCGTCTCGGCGCTTCGCGAGCCGGGCCAGGAGATCCAGCACGTCGTGGTCAGCTTCCTGATCGACCCCCGCGGACGCATCGCCAAGCGCTACTTCGGAACCGATCACGCGGCCGACGAGTATCTGCGCGACCTGTCGGGAGTCATCGGCGGATGAGCGATGCGATCCCGCGACTCTGGTGGCAACACGGCGTGGTGTACCAGATCTACCCGCGCTCGTTCATGGACTCGAACGGCGACGGGGTCGGCGACCTGGAGGGGATTCGCGCTCGCCTCGACCATCTCGCCTGGCTGGGTGTCGACGCGATCTGGCTCTCGCCGATCCACCCCTCGCCGATGGCGGACTTCGGCTACGACGTGGCCGATTACTGCGCGATCGATCCCGTCTTCGGGTCGCTCGACGATTTCGACCGGCTCGTCGCAGAGGCGCACGCGCGCGACATTCGCGTGATCCTGGACTGGGTTCCGAACCACACCTCGGAGCAGCACCCGTGGTTCGTCGAGTCGCGTGCGAGCCGCGAGAGCGCGAAGCGCGACTGGTACGTCTGGCGCGATCCGAAGCCCGACGGCGAGCCGCCGAACAACTGGCAGAGCATCTTCGGCGGCCCCGCCTGGAAGCTCGATCCCGCGACGGGCCAGTCGTATCTGCACTCGTTCCTGGTCGAGCAGCCGGATCTGAACTGGCGCAATCCCGAGGTCGTCCACGCGATGCACGGCGTTCTGCGCTTCTGGCTGGATCGCGGCGTCGACGGTTTCCGCATCGACGTGATCCATCGCATCGCGAAGGACCCGCTCCTGCGCGACAACCCGCCGAGCGATCGGCCCGGCGCGGGCTACGGCGGTCAGATTCACGTAAACGACGAGAACCACCCCGACGTGCACGCGTTGCTGCGCGGCATTCGAGCCGTGCTGGACGACTACGACGAACGCATGACCGTGGGCGAGGTCTACATCATGGATCCCTCCGCGGCGGCGCGGTACTACGGCCGCGGCGACGAGCTGCACCTGGCGTTCAACTTCTCGTTCCTGCGCTCGCCCTGGGACGCGAACGCGTTCGGGAACGAGATCGCGCGGTTCGATGCGCTCGTGCCCGTCGAGGGCTGGCCCGACGCGGTGCTCTCGAACCACGACGTGCCTCGACACGCCACGCGCTACGACGACCCGCTTCAGGGCGAAGCGCGTGCGCGCGTCGCGGCGGCGCTGCTCCTGACGCAGCGCGGAACTCCGTTCCTCTACTACGGTGAGGAGATCGGGATGCGCAACGGCGACGTGCCGCGCGACGCCCTGCGCGATCCGCTCGCGATCACCTTGCACCCGAGCCTGTCGCGCGATCCCGAGCGCACGCCGATGCACTGGTCCGCACGGCCGGGTGCGGGCTTCACGCGCGGGACGCCCTGGCTGCCGATCGCGCGCGACTTCGCGCAGCGCAACGTCGAGGCGCAGCAGGCCGATCGCGCGTCGCTCCTCTGGCTGTATCGGGAGCTGCTGGCGCTGCGTCGCGCGACGCCCGCGCTCGAGCGGGGAACCTGGCGGCGGCTCGCGGCGCCCGATGGCGTGCTCGCCTACGAGCGTCGCGACGGGGATTCCCGTGCGCTCGTCGCGCTGAACTTCACGAGCGAGCCGCGTGCGGGCGGACTGCCGGCGGCGCAGGTCCGAGGCGGGCTTCGGACCTGTCACGGGGTGACACTGCCGAGTGACGCCGCGGAGCTCGCGCTCGAAGCGAGCGAAGGCGCGGTGCTCGTCGTCGATGCCTGAGCCGGAGGGGCGCGGCGCGTTCGGCGGCTTCATCGGGCCCCGCACGCTTCTCGGCCTGGTCGAAAACACTGCGCCCTGGCTGTTTCGGCCCGGCGACGACGCGCCGGCAGGCGCGGCCGCGGTCCGCCCGTCGGAGGTTCGGCCCGGGCCACGGCAGTGGCGCGCGATCTTGCGCGCGGGCGCGAACCTGGAAGCGATCTCCGCGCCCGACGCGGCGCAGCGCACCGACTACTTCGCGCTCTGTCTCGCCGCGCACTTCGCGACCGCCGCCAGCTACGTTCCGACCGACGTCGACACCAAGATCCGGCGCGCGCTCTGGCTCGAGGCCGTGGGCACCGACGAGCTGCCGCGCATGCGCGCGCTCGCGCTCGGTCTGGCGGACTGGGACATGCGCGAGGTCTCGGCGCGGATCGTCGCCGTCGAAGGCACGGGGAGCGTGTCGGGTCACGACGGTGAGCGGCTCTCCGTGCTGTGCGGCGGCCTCGTCGCGTCCCTCGCCGCGCGAGACGAGCGCGGCGCGCGCGATCTCGATTTCGCGATCGACGAAGAGCTCGCACGCGAGGCGCAGGCTTTCGCGCGGACCGCACGTACGCCCGGACGCGAGCTCGACTTGCTGCGCCTGGCTTCGATCCTGACGCACAACGCGGGCGACGTGATGCAGGGTCTCGACGCCATGGGCGCGCAGCCGGGCGCCGCGCGCGTCCTCGAGCGCTTCGGCGAGCTCGCGCGCGAGCGCTTCGAGCGTTACGGCGGCGGGTTCGGCCAGGCGGCCGCACTCTATCGCGAGCTTCTCGCGAGCGAGGGGCACCGCAACTATCCACTGCGACAGCCGCGCGCGCTGCGCAGCGACCCGCGTCTGCTGCTGCCCATCGCGCCGTTCCTGGACGACTGGGGCGAGCGCGTCGCCGGCTTTCCCGGGCTTCGCGACGAGGACCGCGCCGAGATCGTCTCCGCGCTCGTCGACGGCTGCCGCAAGCTCGCCGGTCAGACCGGCTACTACCGGGCGCTCGCGGGAATCGCGCGCGTCCATCCGCGCGGCCTCGAGGCGCCCGACCTCGTGCAACACTATCCGGCGTCGGTGAAGCGCAGCCTGCGCGAAGCGGAGCTGCGCCAGAAGCTCGCCGTACGTCGCGAGTCGCTCGAGGCGAGTCTCGCGAAGCGCGCGCGCGCGATCCTCGCGCGCGGCTAGGCTCCTCCGCGCACGGATGCGCGAAGCAGCGCGAGCGCCGCGACGGTGCCCGCGAGCTCCGTCGCCGCGAGCGCGTGCGCGCTCTGCGTGAACGCCTCGCCCCAGCCCGTCGCGGGAATCTGCGACACGTTGTCGGCGCTCTCGAGCACGTAGTGGTTCACGACGCCGAAGACGAACGCGCCGAAGAGCGAGGCGGCGAGCAGCGTGCCGCCGAGGCGGGGGAATCCCCGCCAGATCAGCGCAGCCGCGACGATCGGCGCGATCACGATCACCCCCGTCGCGAACGCGTTCTGCAGCGCCGAGAGCGGAACAGGGACGGCCTGGTGCGCCTGGCCGTGCACGACGAGCGCGAGCGCGTGAAGCGCCACGATCCACAGGCAGGCCTTGCGAGCGGCGATCATCGCTTCATTCTGGCACGGCGTGCGCGCGGAAGAGCCGCCTGAGATTCCAGTGTCGCAGACGGAAGGCAAGCCGGAAAATCGCTCGGAAGACCGGACCCAGGGGCGCAACGCGCGGCGTGAAGCGGACGTGGTCGCTGACCCGACAGCCGCCTGCGATCGGCTCGACGACGCGTTCGTGCTCCCAGACGCGCTGCGTCAGCATGCGGGAGCGCTCCAGGAAGCGGCGGCCAGGGTCGAGCACGCCAGTCATGCTCGCGACGATCTCGCGTCAGCGCGTCGCCGCCCGGCGCGCGGCTTCGGCGAGCAGATGCGGCTCCGGGTTCCCACCGGAGAGCAGCACGCCGCAGCGGCCCGCGCCCTCGCGCAGCGCGACCGCGAGCGAGGCGGCGCCCGAGGGCTCGAGCACGAGGCGCAGCTCGCGCAGCGCGAACGCCATCGCATCGAGCAGCTCCTCGTCGCGGACGAGCTCGACCCGGGCGACGTGCTTCTGCAGAACGGGAAAGGTCCGCTCGCCGGGCGTGCGCACGCGCAGCCCGTCCGCGATCGTGCGCGGCGGCGGAACGGTCCGCCGTTCACCCGCTTCGAGCGACAGCTTCGTGTCGTTCGCGTCTTCGGGCTCGACCGCGACGATCTCGGTGCTCGGCGAGAGCGCGTGGATCGCGACCGCACAGCCCGCCATCAGGCCGCCGCCGCTGACCGGCGCGTAGAAGCGATCGAGGACGTCGGCGTCTTCGAGCAGCTCGAGCGCGGCCGTGCCCTGGCCCGCTGCGACGAGCGGGTGGTCGTACGGCGGAACCGGCGTCAGCCCCTCCGCGCGCGCGATCTCGTCGGCTCTCCGCGCGCGCTCGTCGCTGGCGGGGCCGACGACGACGATCTCGGCGCCGTCCGCGGCGGTGCGCGCGCGCTTCAGCTCGGGCGCGTCGCTCGGTATCACGATCACCGCGCGCAGGCGCAGCATGCGCGCCGCACGCGCGACCGCCTGGGCGTGATTCCCCGACGAGTGCGCGACCACGCCGGCGCAGCTCTTCGGCAACGTGAGCATGAGATTGAACGCGCCGCGCAGCTTGAATGCGCCCGTGCTCTGGAGCGACTCGGGCTTGAGCAGGAGCTCGCAGCTCCCGCCGGCTCGATGGTGGAGCACGGGTGTGCGCAGCACGTACGGCGCGACCCGCCGCCGCGCCTCGCGGACCGTCGACAGCGAGAGCTCGCGGAGCACGCGACTATTCTGCCGTGTCGGACGTGAAACGGTAGAAGAGGGTGGCGTCCTCGAAGCCGTGCTCGCCGAGGACGTGGCGCACGAGCCCTGCCCGCACGAGCGCGCGCCCGGCGTCGACCGCGTCGCTCCGCGACAGGCCTTCGTTGCGAACGAGCCAGTCGACGGCCTCGCGGCCGACGAAGCAGCGCGGATATGTCGTGAGTCGGTGACGGCGGTCGGAGACCACGACGCCGCCTTCGCCGCGCATGCGCTCGAGCAGGTTCGCGAGCGTGTGCTCGTTCCACTCGCGCGGACCCAGGGCGGTGTCGAACGCGGCCCAGCGCGCGTGCGCGCTGTGGCCGGGGTCGTGGAGCACCGGCGCGGGACGCGGCGCGGCGGCGGCCGCGAGCTCCTCCTCGCTCAGGTGCCGGCGCGCCCAGGCGCTCGCGATCGCGACGATCTCCGGCGGGAAGTTGACGTCGCGTTGCGGGAACGGAATCGCGATGCCGTGCTCGCGCAGGTTCGCCTCGATGCGGAAGTTGAGGTCGCTCTTCACGCGCGACTGGCTGCGCGGCTCGGCCGTCCAGACCAGCAGCTCGAAGTCGAGCGAGCTCTCGCCGAACCCGCGCAGCTCGACGCGCGGGCGCGGGTCGGTGAGAACCTCGGGGTGCGCGTGCGCCGACTCGAGCAGCGCCGCGCGAACCAGGCCGATGTCCGACTCGTAGCCCACGCTGACCGGCACGTGAAGGCGCGAGACCGGGTCCCCGTGGCTCCAGTTGATCACCTCGCGCTCGAGGAACTGGGCGTTCGGCACCAGGATCGTGACGCGATCCAGTGTCAGAATGGACGTGCTGCGCGCTCCGATCCTCTGCACCGTGCCTCGATTCTCGCCGAGCTCCACGAAGTCGCCGACCCGGATCGGCTGCTCGATCCCGATCAGCACGCCCGAGATGAAGTTGCTGGCGATGTTCTGCAATCCGAAGCCGATGCCCACGCCGACGACGCTCGCGAAGATCGCGAGCGACGACAGATCGATCCCCCACGCCTGGAAGATCACGATTGCGCCCACGAACGTGAACGCGTAGCGGGCGAG
>CAZMKX010000155.1:0-7386 GCA_964566375.1 uncultured Myxococcales bacterium | reverse complement strand
CAGGAACAGCTCGAGAACCTGCTCGGTGACCCACGCCAGGTAGCGCTTGCGCCCGCGGGCCGCGGGCCCGAGCACGCTCGCGAGGAGCAGCGGCCCGAGCACGACCTCGCCGATCGTCGCGAAGGCGGCGAACAGGATCGCGAAGGCGGTGTCCTCACGGTCCGGGACGCCTCGACCCAGTCGGCGCAGGAGCTCGCCGCGTCTCTCGTGGACCACGTCGACGATCTCGTTCAGCAGCTTCCCCTCCGTCGAACGCCGTGCGTTGGTCCAGCCCGCCAGCACACGCCAGACGAGGAGCCGCGCGTGACCTTCCTCGCCGAGCGTGCGGTAGACGCGCTCGAGAATCGCCGGCCCGCTCTGCACCACGTCGGGAGCGCGCACGGCCTGGAGGAGGTCGTGCGTGAGGCCGCGCATCGCGCGCTCGGCGAGCGCTTCGACCAGCGCCTCGCGACTCCCGAAGTGATGCAGCACGGTCGGGTGCGACATGCCCACGTCCGCCGCGATCTCGATCAGGCGGATCGCCTCGGGGCCCCCTCGGGCCAGGCGTCGCTCGGCTGCGTCGAGGATCTGCTCCCTGGCCTCCGAGGCCGTCCGTCGGCGCCGCGGGACGCGCCTCCTGCCTTGCGCCGCCATGCGGCCCTCCCGGCGGGCCGGCCTGGCCCGCTATTGACAAAATTCTAGATAGCGCCGAAAGTCGGATCCGGTTGCGGCGCGCTCGGGAATTGTACGCGTCCCGCGGACCGGCGCGTCGAAGGAGGCCGACAGCGATGGCATTCAACGTTCTGGAGCCCGAGGTACGCGCGAACCCGCACCGGCTCTACGCCCGGCTGCGCGCCGAGCCGGGCGTGCACCGGATCGAGCCCTTCGGGCACTACCTGATCGCGCGCTACGCCGACGTGACGGACGTGCTCCAGCGGGTGGAGGATTTCTCCTCGCTCGAGATGGCGAGGCAGATGGGCCCGGTGACCGAGATCGCGCATCTGCTCGGCCGAGACGTCACCGACATGCCGCCCACGATCATCTCCAGCGACAACCCTGCGCACGACCGGCTGCGCAAGCTCATGCAGGGGCGCTTCACGCCCCGCGCGCTGGCCAAGATCGAGGGCCCGGTGCGCAGGCTCACCGAGCAGCTCGTCGAGAAGCTCGAGCGCGCTGGCGAGTTCGACCTGGTGCGCGAGTTCACGATCCCACTACCGGTGATCGTGATCGCTCAGATGCTGGGGATCGACGAGAGCCGCTTCGAGGATTTCAAGCGCTGGTCGGACGCGCTGGTTCGCGTCGTGGGGGCGAGCGGCGCGGAGCGGCAGCGCTACCAGGTCGAGATGCTCCAGCTCGTGCAGTACATCGCGGAGATCGCCGAGCGGCGGCGCGCGGACCCGGGCGACGATCTGATCAGCTCGGTGGTCGGCGCCGAGAAGTCGGGCCAGATCAACGTGGCCGAAGTGCTGGCCTACATCGTGCTCCTGCTGGTCGCCGGGAACGAGACCACGACCAACCTGATCGGCGGCATGGTGGAGGCGCTGCTCGACAACCCCGACGAGATCGCGAAGCTGCGGGCCGATCGGTCCCTGCTCACCAACGCGGTCGAAGAGGGGCTCCGCTACTGCTCGCCCGTGCAGGGCCTGTTCCGCAACGCGACGCGCGATGCGCGCGTGGGCGGCGGCGTCATCCCCAAGGGCGCCCCGATCATGGTCTGCTACGCGTCCGCCAACCGAGACGAGTCGTTCTGGCGGGACCCCGACCGTTTCGATGTGTCGCGCGACACGCGCGGGCACGTCGCGTTCGGCCGAGGCCTGCACTTCTGCCTCGGCGCGAACCTGGCTCGGCGCGAGGCGAGGATCGCGCTCGAGCGCTTGCTGCCGCTCCTACCGCGGCTGCGACGTAAGAGCGCAGAGCGCGAGTACGTCGACAGCTGGTTCCTGCGCGGGCCCAAGAGCCTGCCGCTCGCGCTCGACTGAGGGCCGCCCGACCACGCGGCAGCGGTTGAGACTTCGTCAGCGATGAGAAATGATCAGGCCGATGGAGGTCGCCGTCGTCGATGTGCCTCGCCCGGGCCGCCACCAGCGGCGGAAGGAGGAGACCCGCCGCCGCCTGCTCGACGCCACCCGGCGACTCTTCGCGACGCGCGGCTACCACGCCACCCGCCCGCAGGACATCGCCCGCGCGGCGGATGTCGGTACGGGCACCTTCTACCTGCACTTCGCGGACAAGCGCGAGGCGTTCCTCGCCTTCACCGAGGAGGCGAGCCGTGAGCTAGCGGAACGCGTGCAGGCGTCTCTCGGGCCTGCCACGACGTTTCGCGCACGTCTTCCCGCCGCGATCGGCGCCGTGCTGGATTTCGCTACGGAGAACCCCGGGGTGCTGCCTGCGGCCTTCGCGGAGGACGCCATTGCCGCGGGCGAGCTGCAGCGCGGCGAGGGCATGCGCCACCGGCTCGCCCAGCGCCTTGCCACCGCGCTCTCGGAGGCCATGAAGCGGGGCGAGATCTCCAACGAGTTCGACGAGCGGATCATTGCCCATGGCATCGTCGGCCTCGTGCAGCACGCGGCGAGCTACGTCGGCCATACGGGGGGCCAGCGCGAAGCGCTGCTCCGCAACCTCAGCCAGTTCTGCGCGTCCGCTCTCGAGAACCGCAGACCCGCCCGCAAGGAGCCTACGCCATGAGTCCGCTCACCTACACCGAAGCCGATTTGATGCGTTCCCACGAAGGGACGACTCCGCAGCTCATCAACGGCCAGCGCCTGCAC
Organism: uncultured Myxococcales bacterium; assembly: GCA_964566375.1. Lineage (GTDB taxonomy): Bacteria > Myxococcota_A > UBA9160 > SZUA-336 > SZUA-336 > VGRW01. The sequence goes on along the minus strand of CAZMKX010000155.1, from coordinate 4,639 downwards.
GGAGGATTCGACGCGCAGGGGCGCTACATCCCGCCGCGGACCCTCGTGCGCGGCCCGGCGCTCGAGGCCTGGACCGAGGCGCTTCGCGGCCGTGGCGGCGAAATCCTCTCCGACACCGCGTCTCTTCTCGATGGCCTGCGCTACCCGACGGCGCGGCAGATGAAGTTCTTGATCCAGCAGGGCCTCGGCCAGAGCTTCTGGAACACGCTCACGATCATCGGGAAGATCGAGGGCAAGGGCCGTCTTCTGGCGGACTTCCCCGTTCCCGATTTCCAGAATGTGATCGTGGACGACATCTCCGAAATGGCGATCGGCCATCTGCACAAGGGCCTCTTGAAGGCCCACGGGATCGATGAGGGGGGCGAGCCGGCGAAAGGCATCGGCGGACACGACCTGATGTGGTTCGCGGCCCGGGACCTTGCCTTCGGACCGAACGCCTACCCTGACGTCGAGCCGCCCGAGCGCATCATGCGGCCCGGAGATGAAACGGGCCCGGCAAAGCCGCTCATCGATCCCGTCTACCACGGCTTCCTGAACGTCCTGCTCAATCTGCTCATGATCGAGTTTCGCGCAGAGCTCGGCTTCCAGTTCACGCAGGATCTCCTGCGCGACCCCGATCTCTTCCGCGATCGGCGGGCAGAAGCCCTGGAAGCAGCCGAGATCGTCGGACGGATCCGCATCGACGAAGAGGTACACGTGACGTCGCTCAAGCTCTACTTCGGCGAGTTCCGCGAGGTCACGTTCAAGACGCCGAAGGGCGGCACGATCTCCGGCCGCGAGCTCGTCGACCCGACCTGGCGGGAGATCATCCACTGGGCGACGCGAGAGCAGCCCAAGCTCGCGATGGAGCAGGAGCGCAAGCTCCTCCACGAGCGCATCCTGAAGCATCCCGACGGGGCACGGATCGTCCTGGAATTCGAGGCCCTGGCCGACGCCCGCTGACCCCGCATCGCGGAGGAAAGGACCGCCATGAGATTCGGAATCTTCTACGAGCACCAGCTTCCGCGCCCGTGGGCAGAGGACAGCGAGCTCACGCTCTTTCAGCACGCCCTCGACCAGGTGGAGTTCGCGGACAAGCTCGGCATCGAGTACGTGTGGGAGGTCGAGCATCACTTTCTCGAGGAGTACTCGCATTCGAGCGCTCCCGAGGTCTTTCTCGCCGCTTGCTCGCAGCGCACGAAGAACATCCGCCTCGGTCATGGAATCATTCAGACCGCGCCGTTCTACAACCACCCCGCACGCACCGCCGAGCGAGTGGCGACCCTCGACCTCGTGTCGAGGGGTCGGGTCGAGTTCGGCTCGGGCGAATCGTCATCGACCGCGGAGCTCGGCGGGTTCCGGATCCCGGTCGAGCTCAAGCGCGAGATGTGGCGCGAGGGGCTCGACGTGGCGATTCGCTGCATGACCGAGTCGCCCTTCGGCGGATTCGAGGGCAAGTACGTGCAGATGCCCCCGCGAAACGTCGTACCCAAGCCGGTTCAGAAGCCGCACCCGCCGCTCTGGGTCGCGTGCTCGCGGCGCGAGACGATTCTTCTGGCCGCCGAGGAAGGGATCGGTGCGCTCACCTTCGCCTTCATCGATCCGGAGGAAGCCTCGAGCTGGGTGCGCGATTACGAGAAGCGCCTCGCTGACTCGTGCGTGCCGATCGGAAAACAGGTCAATCCCCAGGTTGCCTGCGTGACGCCGATGATGCTTCACCCGGACGAGAGGACCGCCATTTCGCGCGGTCTCGAGGGAGGAAACTTCTTCGGCTATTCTCTCGCGCACCACTACATCTTCGGATCGCATCGCCCCGGCGAGACGAACGTCTGGAACGAGTTTCTCGAGAAGCGCCACAAGATGGGATACTCGCCCGAGGTCGCGGCCGCGCTGCAACAGGAGCGTCTGGGCGCCAAGGTCGCAGCAGCCGGCGGTGATGCGGGGCTGCGCGGGGCGATCGGCAGCCCCGATCAGCTCCGCGAGTATCTGCGCCGCTATGAAGCGGCCGGTGTCGACCAGATCATCTTCGTGCTGCAGGCGGGGAACAACCGCCACGAGCACATCATGGAGTCGCTCGAGACCTTCGGGCGCGAGGTGCTTCCGGAGTTCAAGGAGCGCGACGAAAAGCAACGCTCGGCTAAGGCCCGACGGCTCGAGCCGATCGTCGAGAAGGCCATGGCGCGCCGTGTCCGGGAAGTGCCGCGCATGCCGGACGGCTACGTCATCGAGGCCATGGCGAAGCAGATCGTGAAGGCCGTCGGCGGCGAGGAGCTGCTCGACCGGGTCGCGAGCCGAACGGCGCTCGGCGAGAGCGCGATCGACGTGCTCGGCACGGAGATGCGCAACCGGATACCCGGCTAGCGAGTCACGGTCCAGAGCCCCGCGCACGCCTCGCACCGGACGACTGTCGGATCAGGGTCAGTAGATCGACATGCCGCCTTCCGCCGGAAGGATCGCGCCGTTCACCATGCGCGACTCGTTCGAGGCCAGGAAGAGCGCGATCCGGGCGATGTCGATCGGCTCACCCACGCCGAAGGGATAGCGCTTGCGCGTGAGCTCGATCACCGAGCTCTCGCCGCCGGCACCGAAGCGGCCCTTCACGCGGTTGCTCAGCACGAAGCCCGGGCAGATGGCGTTGGTCCGAACGCCTCGATTCGCGTACACCGCCGCGAGCGACTTCGTCAGCGAGATGACGCCGCCCTTCGCGGCTGAGTAGACGTGGGTGGGAACGCCCTTCAGCGCGGCGAGCGACGACATGTTGATGACCGAACCACCGCCGGCCTCGATGATCGCGGGGATCGCGTGGCGGCACAGGAGCAGCGTGCCCTTCAGGTCGAGGGCCATCGTGAAATCCCACACCGAGAGATCGACGTCGGTGACGGGCTTGTCCTCGGCGACGGAGCCGCCGGCGCAGTTGTACAGCACGTCGAGCTTTCCGAAGCGCTTTACCGCGGCGTCGACCGCGTGGGCCGCCTGGGCGTCGTCCGTCACGTCGGTCTCGACGAAGATCGCCTCGCCGCCCGCCGCGATGACCTCCTTCTCGGCACCGCGCCCGAGCTCGGGCCGGAGCTCGGCGATTGCCACTCGGGCTCCCTCGCGGGCGAACAGCGCGGCGGCGGCGCGGCCGATGCCGTCCCCGGCGCCCGTGATCAGCGCGACCTTGTTCTCGAGCCTTCCCACGTCGTGATCCTCCTCTCGATGTTCTCGCAGGTTGGAAGTGGAGGTGCGGTCTGCTTTCTAGCCCGGCACGGCCTCGCGGTAGCGGCGCACCGCGTCGATGTGGGCGCTCGGGTCGCGCAGGCCGGCGTTCATCGTCGCGATCGCGAGGTGGGTGGCCCCGAGCTTGCGCCACGCCTCCGCGTGCGCGGCCCAGCGCTCTGGATTGCCTCCCGCGATCTGCGCCTGCGCCTGGATGCCGAACTTCGCCGCGTCGCGTCCGTGCGCCGTCAAGCGCTCGCGCAAACGGGCGAGCGCGGCTTCGCTCTGCCTCGGCCCGAACAGCGGGACCCAGCCGTCGCCGATCCGCGCCGCGCGATCGAGCACGGCATCCGCTGCGCCTCCGAACCAGATCGGGATCTGCCGCGCCGGGCGCGGGTTGAGTCCCGCTCGAGTGACGCGGTGCCAGCGCCCTTCGAAGGTCAGGCTGTCCTTGCTCCAGAGCTCGCGCATGAGCTGCACCTGCTCCTCCTGCCGCTTGCCCCGGTCGTGGAAGTTCTGGCCGAGCGCCTCGTACTCGACGGCGTTCCAGCCCGTGCCGACACCCAGGCGCAGCCGGCCGCCCGAGAGAATGTCGACCTCCGCGGCCTGTTTCGCGACCAGCGCGGTCTGGCGCTGGGGCAGGATGAGCACCGCCGTGGAGAACTCGAGCTCGCGCGTCAGGCCGGCGAGGTAAGCCATCGTGACGAAGGGCTCGTGGAACGGCGTGTCCTTGTCGTAGGGCCCGTTGAAGCCCCCGGGCCGATCGCGGTCCGCGCCGAGCACGTGGTCGTACAAGAGGAGATGAGTGCAGCCCAGCTCCTCGACGGCCTGTGCGAAGTCGCGAATCGCGACGCGGTCGTTGCCGATCTCGCTCTGCGGAAAGACGGCGCCGATCTCCATCTGCGGACCCTCCCTTGGCCGGCGGGGCCGGCACCCCGGGATTCTCGCATCGGAGGTGACGAACGTGCATCTGAGGCTGAGTCCGGGCACAATGCCCCCAGAGGTGAAGAAGATGGTCCCGTCCAAGGCGAAGGCACCGCCCGCAGGATCCGCCGCGATCCAGGAGCTCGACGCGATCATCGTCGGCGCGGGCTTCTCCGGTCTCTACATGCTCTACCGGGCGCGTGACGTGCTCGGCCTGCGCGCGCGCGTCTACGAGGCTGGCGACGGCGTCGGCGGCACCTGGTACTGGAACCGCTACCCCGGGGCGCGCTGCGACTCGGAGAGCTTCTACTACTCGTACTCGTTCTCCGAGGAGCTCGAGCAGGAATGGGAGTGGAGCAGCAAGTACCCGGAGCAGCCCGAGATCCTCCGCTACTTGAACCACGTGGCCGACCGGTTCGACCTGCGCCGCGACATCCAGGTCGGAACCCGGGTCACGCAGGCGATCTTCGACGAGGCGACGAACCGCTGGAACGTCACGACCGACTCCGGGGAGCGCGTCACCGCACCGTTCCTGATC
>CAZMKX010000154.1:3808-7480 GCA_964566375.1 uncultured Myxococcales bacterium | reverse complement strand
GGCGTTTCCGCAACCTGCTGGCGGTCTCGGGCCTGCTCGAGAAGCTCGTCGAGCTGGCGCCGCGCATGGCGACCGAGGACGAGATCCTGCGTGTGCACGGGCGCGCCTACCTCGAGCGCGTGAAGCAGCTCTCCGCGGAGAACGGTGGGGACGCGGGCGTGCTGACGCCCTTCGGCCCGGGCAGCTACGAGATCGCGCTGCTCTCCGCGGGCGGCGCGATCACGGCCGTCGACGCGGTTCTCGACGGGCGCGTGCAGACGGCCTACGCGCTGATCCGCCCGCCCGGCCATCATGCCGAGGCCGACCAGGGCATGGGCTTCTGCATCTTCTCGAACGCGGCGATCGCCGCGCTGCACGCGCGCACGGTGCGCGGCCTCCAGCGGGTGGCCATCGTGGACTGGGACGTGCACCACGGCAACGGCAGCGAGAGCGCCTTCTACCACGACCCGAGCGTTCTCACGATCTCCGTCCACCAGGACAACTACTTCCCCGCCGGACGCGGCGCCCTCGAGGACGGCGGCGAGGGCGCGGGTCGCGGCTACAACCTGAACGTCCCGCTGCCGCCGGGCTCGGGCCATGGCGCGTACGAGGCCGTGTTCGCGCGCGTGGTCGCGCCGGCGCTGCGCAAGTTCCGCCCCGAGCTTCTGATCGTCGCGTCGGGCTTCGATGGCGGCGCGATGGATCCGCTCGGCCGCATGCTCGCGACCAGCGCGACCTATCGCTCGCTGACTCGCACGCTGCTCGAAGTCGCCGGCGAGATCTGCGGCGGCAAGATCGTGCTCACGCACGAGGGCGGCTACTCCACCGCGCACGTTCCCTTCTGCGGACTCGCGGTGATGGAAGAGCTCTCGGGCATCCAGACCGGCGTCGCCGATCCGTTCCTCGAGTTCTTCATGTCTATCGGCGGTCAGGATCTCCAGCCCCACCAGGAGGCGGTGATTCGCGCGGCGGAGAAGCGGCTCGATCTGCTGAGGTGAGCGCGGAGAGGATCGCCGCGCGCTCGTCCTTCACTTTCGAGAGCTTCTGCGCGCGCAGCGTCGCGACCTCCGTCGCGGTGTAGGGCGCGAAGTCGGTGGGCACGTGCGCGGGATCGAAGTGGCCCGCCATCCAGTTCAGAAGCTCCGCCAGCTCGCGGTCCGAGAGCGGCGCGTTGGCCGAGCCCGGAACCCGAACCAGGAACGCGCGCCCCGCCGGAGAGCCGAGGAACACCGAAACGTGTCCCCGGAGATCCGGAACCGCGCCGGGCACGCCGCTTCCGTCGGGGCGGTGACAGCCCTGGCAGTGCAGCATGTAGTTGGTCTCGGGCGAGCGGTTCGTGTCCGGCACCGCCGCGAGGACGAGCGTCGCCCCGAGCGCGACGGCGAGCGCGTTCACCGGTCCGCGAGACCGACGAGCACCGCCGTCGAGCAGTGGTAGGCGATCTTGTTCTCCTCGCCCACGCACCAGTTGATGTCGTTGCTCACCCAGGGCAGGTACGGCGGGCGGTCGCCCTCGTTGCGGTTGCACATGCAGTGACCGCAGGCCGCCTGACCGCAGCAGTCGTTGTACGAAACGACGTACGCCTTGCCGTCGGCCGGGTTCTGGCACGTGCCCACCCAGGTCATCGGCGAGGGACTCGTGCCCGGTGGGCAGCTCGTCGCGCTGCCGCCGCAGCACGTGCACAAGTAGCCGTCGATCGCGCAGTAGCGCCAGTAGTCGCAGCTCTCGGGATCCTGCACGTTCCCGCCGCCCGACGGCGCGCCCGCGGCGCGGGCGATGCGCGAGACGGGCAGGAGTGGAATCGCTGCGCCACCGACGAGCAGCCGGCCGAAAATCCCGAGCAGCGAGCGCCGCGACGTGCGCGACGCGACGCGGCGCGCCGCTGCCTGCGTGAGCTCATCGAAGCGACTCATTTCGCCACCCCCGCAATCGGCTGAAGCAGCGCGGGCCAGCCCGCCGCATTCTCGATCGCGCGCAGCTTCGCGCCCGATCGCGCGTCGTACACCACCAGCGCGGGCGCGCCCAGGAACGCGGAGTAGAGCAGGGGCGCGGCATCCGAGCTGACCGCGATCGAGGTCGACGGCTCGCCGAGCGCGATCGACTGAACACGCTTCTTCGCCGCCAGGTCATACACCCACACCGCCCGGCCCGGATCCTTGTGCGAGCCCGGCCCGCCCTGGTGCATGACCGCATACAGGCGTCCGCTCGACGCGTGCACCGCGAACGGCTGCAGCCCCCCGGGCAGCCATTTCGCGGCGCGTTCCTCCGCGCTCGTGAGCGGCCACTTCGCCCCGGCCTTCAGCTCCGCGCCCGCGGCGTCTACGGGGTACACGTCGCCGGCGAACGAGATGAACAGCCACTGGCTGCCCACGCGCACCGCCTTCTCCATCAGCGGGTCGACGTCGGGGTCGAACACCTTCGCGTGTACCTTGCGGGCCTTCTCGCGGCCCGCGTCGTCGAGCGTCACCTCGAGCACCCCGCCATCGCCGCACAGACTCATGAAGCGGCGAGGGCCGAGCGGGTAGATCAGCGCGCAGCCCGCGAGCTCGATCTCGCCGACGAACTTCCCCGCCACGAGGTCGACCACCGAGGCCGTCGACGCCGGCGAGAAGTTGTACGCGAGCAGGAAGCGCTCGTCGTCGAGCAGACCGCTGTTCGCACTGGTCGGCATGCTCAGCATGCGCTTGGCGGGGAGCTCGATCTCGCCGGTCGGCACGAGCGTCTTCGCGTCGAAGATCGTCACGACGTCCGTGCGCGTTCCGCGAAAGCCGCGCGACAGGTAGCTCTCCGCCGAGAAGAACTTCTCGCCCTTGGCGGTGAGCTCGAGCTCCTGGCCCAGATAGCCCGTGTCGACCTGACCCAGCAGCTTCCCGCTGTCGGCGTCGAAGAGCGTCGCCTTCGTGTAGCTGATCCCGACCAGGTCGTGGAGCCAGACGCGGTGCACGCCGCCGGGCAGCGCTGCCGTCGTCGGCTTCTCGGCGACGAAGTCGGCGGCGGCCGCGCCTGGCGCCAGCGGCGCGAGAAGGCACGACACGAGAGCCACTGCGATCCGTCTCGCCGCACGCGGTCGAATCACGCATCCCCCTCTGCCGACGTCCGGTCGACCGTTTCCCAGTCTCCGCGAGCGAGTGCTCCGGGTCAAGCGCGATCCCGGTCGCGCTCGCGCGATCCGGTGGTAACTTCGGCGCGTGGCCGAAGTGAAGCTTCGCCTGATCTCCGACCCCGGCGCGAATCCGCCCGTGGTCGCGAGCCCTGCCGAGTCGGTGAACCCGTACACGTCGATGACGCCCCGCTTCGGGCGCACGGCGACGCTCTTCGGCAGGCGCTTCTTCGCGCACTTCGATTTCGAGGCGAACGACGCGGACCGGCTCGTCGACCTCGATCGACGCGGCGCCGTGGTCTACGTGATGCGGTACAGCTCGCGGCTCGACTACTTCCTGTTCAACTGGCTCTTTCTGCTGCGCGGGATCCGGCTCTCGTCGTTCGCGAACGGGATCAAGTTCTTCTACTACCGCCCGTTCACCGAGGCGCTGCGGCTGCTCGGGCGGGGCATTCTCGACCGGCTGCGGCGCGGCGCGAGCGGAATGCGCGAGGCCAGCATCCAGCAGATCCGCCAGTGCGTACGCGAGGGCGGCTCGGCGTTCCTGTTCCTGCGCACCGACAAGATCCGCACGCGCGTGCGCGGCAAGCGCG
>CAZMKX010000154.1:0-3708 GCA_964566375.1 uncultured Myxococcales bacterium | reverse complement strand
GCGTTCCTGTTCCTGCGCACCGACAAGATCCGCACGCGCGTGCGCGGCAAGCGCGGCGCGCTGCGCGAGGGGCGCACCGAGCTCGACTACCTGCGCGAGGTGGTCGACACCGCCTTCGCGAGCGACGTGCCGGTCTCGCTCGTTCCGCTCGCGCTGTTCTGGCGCAAGGGCGCGCGGCCCGAGCGGCCGTTTCTGAACCTCTTCTACGGCGGCAACGAGCGCCCGACCGACGTCGGCAAGATGGTCGCGTTCATCTGGAACTACCGGAACCTGGCGGTGCGCGTCGGCCAGCCGATCGACCTGCGCGCGTTCGTGGATCAGAGCCGCGCCTCGGGACGCGAGCGCGTCGTGAAGCAGGTGCGCCGGTCGCTCCTGATCTTCCTGCGCCGCGAGGAGAAGCCGGTCGTCGGCGCGCCGCTGCCGAGCTTCGCGCGCATCCAGGAGGCGGTGCTGGACGACGGCGAGGTCCGGCGCGTGATCGCGCAGGTCGCCGCCGACAAGAAGCGCAAACCGGCGCGCGTCGAGTCGCGTGCACAGAAGGACCTGTCCGAGATCGCCGCCTCGCCGAATCCGACGGTGCTGGCCGTGCTCGCGGTGCTGGTCGAGCGGCTGTTCAACCGGCTTTTCACGCGCATCGACGTGCACGGGCTCGAGCCCGTCGTCGAGGCGGCGAAGCTCCACCCGCTCGTGCTCGTGCCGAGCCACCGCTCGCACTTCGACTACCTGATCCTGTCCTGGCTCTTCTATCGCAACCACCTGGTGCCGCCGCAGGTCGCGGCGGGAATCAACCTGTCGTTCTGGCCGCTCGGACCGATCTTCCGCCGCGCCGGCGCGTTCTTCCTGCGCCGCAGCTTCGACGGCGATCCGCTCTACGCTGCGGTCTTCCGCGGCTACGTGCAGCACCTGATCAAGGACGGAGTCACGCAGGAGTTCTTCATCGAGGGCACGCGCTCGCGCACCGGCAAGACGCTGCGCCCGCGGCTCGGCATGCTGCGCATGGTGCTCGAGGCGTACGCCCGCGGCGCGCGCCGCGATCTCTACCTGGTGCCGGTGGGCTTCAGCTACGAGCGGCTGGTGGAAGAGGGCTCGATCGCCGGTGAGCGCGGCGGCGCGCGCAAGCAGCGCGAGTCGCTGTTCGCGCTGCTGCGCGCGCACACCGTCCTGCGCGACCGCTACGGCAGCGTGACCGTGCGCTTCGGCGCGCCGATCTCGCTCGCGCAGCACCTGGGAGACACCGTTCCGCGTCGCACGGAGCCGGGGCGCATCCCCGACCTGCGCGGCGTCACGGCTGCGTTCGGCCTCGAGATCTCGCGCCGCATCAACGACCTGATCACCGCCGGTCGCTCGTCGGTGGCGGCCGCCGCGCTCCTCGGACAGCCCGCGAACGCGCTGCGCGAGGATGAGCTGCGCGAGCGCGCCTTCGAGGTCGCCGCGCTGCTCCAGCTTCTCGGCGTGCCTTTCTCGGACTCGCTGGAGCGCTGCATCGCGAGCGGCCGGCCCGAGGCCACGGTCGAGCTGCTCGAGCAGGCCGAGCGGGTGAAGCGCGTGGCGTCGCCGCGCGGCGACCTGCTGCAGATCGCGGAAGGCATGCGGATCGCCCTCGATCTGTACCGCGCGGGGATCGCGCACGCGCTGGTCTGGCCGGCGGTACTGGCGCTCGAGCTGCGCGGGCCGTGCGCGCGCGAGACGCTCCGCTCCCGGGCCTCGGAGTGGCTCGCCCTGTTCGCGGACGAGTTCTTCCCGGGAGAGGGCGAGGCCCGGAGCGAACGGCTCGAGCGCGTGCTCGACCACCTCGTCGCACGGGGCTGGGTCGAGCGCGTGGCGCCCGGAGACGCGCTGCGTCCGACCGAGGCCGGCGAGCCGTGGCTCGCGTTCCTGCGCGCCCAGCTCCAGCCGCTCCTCGAGTGCTACGCCACGGTGGCACGGGCGATCGCCGAGGCCAACGGCACGGGCGAACGCGACGCGCTTCTGCTTCGGGTGAAGGCGCTGCAGCGGGAGGCGCTCCTCGTCGGCGAGCTCCGCTTCCCCGAGGGCCAGTGCCCGACCTCGGCCGGAAACGCGCTGGCGCTGCTCCTGCGCGAGCGGATCCTGGTCGCCGACGGGAAGACCGACCGGCCCGACGCGAGCTTCGCGCCCGGACCGGCCTTCGGCGCCCTGGAGGCGCTCGAGAAGCGTCTGGCAGCGGGGGCAGCCCTCGGATAGAGTCGCGCGCCATGGCACTGGGCGTGAAGCGATCGAAGGAAGGAACGCAGGTCCTGCGTTTCGGGTTTCCCAAGGGCTCGCTGCAGGACATGACCGCATCGCTCTTCGAGCGCGCGGGCTACCGCATGAGCTTCCCCGAACGCTCGCTCTTCCCGTCGATCGACGACCCCGAGATCGAGTGCGTGCTGATCCGCGCGCAGGAGGTCGGCCGCTATGTCGGCGAGGGCGTGCTCGACGCGGGCATCACGGGCTTCGACTGGATGCAGGAGAGCAGGTCGAAGCTCCGCGAGCTCGCCGACCTGCGCTACTCGAAGACGAGCTTCCGCCCGACGCGCTGGGTGCTGGCCGTCCCCGAGGACTCGCCGATCAAGGGCCCGAAGGACCTGGCGGGCAAGCGCATCGCGACCGAGGCGGTCGACCTGGTGAAGAGCTGGCTCAAGAAGCACGGCGTGAAGGCGCACGTCGAGTTCTCGTGGGGCGCCACCGAAGTGAAGCCGCCGCTCCTGGCCGACGCGATCGTCGACGTGACCGAGACGGGCTCCTCGCTGCGCGCGAACAAGCTGCGCATCGTCGAGACGTTGCTCGAGAGCACGCCGCGGCTGATCGCGAACAAGGACGCCTACAAGGATCCGTGGAAGCAGCGCAAGCTCGACCGCCTGGCGCTGATGCTCGTCGGAGCCATGAACGCGCAGGGCAAGGTCGGCCTGATGCTGAACTGCCCCAAGGACTGCCTGCCGAAGATCCTGGCCCTCCTGCCCGCGCTGGCGTCGCCGACCGTGTCGCCGCTCGCAGACGGACGCATGGTGGCGATGAACACGATCATCGACGAGGCGCGCGCGCGCGATCTGATCCCGGATCTCGCCGACGCCGGCGCGACGGGGATCGTGGAGTTCCCGATCTCGAAGCTGATCTTCTGATGCTGCGCCGCATCCTGAAGGCCGTGCTCGGCCTGGCCGCGCTCGTCGTCCTGACGCTCGTCGGTGTCGGCGTGGCCGCGCGCTTCCACGACGGCCCGATCGGCCCGTTTCCGGGGGGCGCGTTCGTCGCCGGCGAGGCCGCCGGCCCGGGCGCCGGCGACTTCAGCGCGGTGAAGGACGAGAGCACGCTCGAGCTCGAGATGACGCCCGACAACCCGCGCTCGATCACCGCCTGGTTCGTGGTCGTCGGCGGCACGCTCTACGTACCGTCGGCGAGCGCCGAGTCGAAGACCTGGCCGGGTCTGGTAGCCGCGGACGGCCGCGTGCGCGTGCGGATTGGCGGAAAGATCTACGACCTGCAGGCGACCCGCGTCACGGATCGCGAGGTCGGGGGACTGATCGCCGAGGCCGTTCACGCGAAGTACGGGGTCGGCGACGGCACACCCATGGAAGGCGCCTGGGCGTTCGAGCTTCTGCCGCGAAGCTGACTGGGCCGGCGCCGGCGAGCGTCAGCGGGGGGACATCTCCCGCAGCCCGCTCGCTTCCCATTCCTTCGAGAGCTGCGTGAGCTTCTTCGAGAACTCCTCGA
>CAZMKX010000153.1:0-7525 GCA_964566375.1 uncultured Myxococcales bacterium | reverse complement strand
GCGTCCTCTCCGTCCGATCGAACCCATTGGCCTCGGAGGGCGGCTTCGACGTCGGGAGGCATTGGAATACACATGCGTTTGTCAGTGAAACGGTCCGGACTGAGCCTCGTCGTGCTTCTGGCAGCCAGCCTGTTCTGGGCCCCGGCAAGGCCGGCGCACGCCGAGGAAAGCTTCGACAGCTTCTGCGCCGAGTGGATGGGCAAGCTGGCCGTCCGCGAGCAGCAGAACCTGCAGAAGATGCAGTACACGCCGCAGGGCGGCCGGGTGGTCGGCTCGTACAAGGGCTACGACAAGGTGCCGATCCGGTGCCAGTCGCGGGCCAAGGCGGGCTCCCCGGGCGTGGGGACGCTCGTCTACAACGAGGTCCACTATCAGAAGGTCGGACCCACGGTCGAGGGCGCGAAGACCAGCTCGCCCCAGGTCGTGGAGAAGGTCGAGGTGATGGAGATCTTCCGGTACGACGGCAAGAAGTGGAAGTACTGACAGGGTCGTAGCGACGATCCTGCACCGGGGCGGCGAGCGCGCGAGCGCACGCCGCCCCTTTTCGTTTCTGCCCCCGGCTTGACTTCGACTAAAGAGTGGGAAATATTCCCACGATACGGGTCCGGCGTGCCCCCCGGTGCGCGCAGAGAAGGAGAAAAGCCATGGGAAGCGGAGCCAGGTGGTCCTGCCGTTCGCTGCTGGTCGCGGTCGCGATCGGATCGCTCGCGTCGCTCGGAGGGAGTGCGGCATGGGCCGGCTCCGAGAAGAGCCAGATCAGCACGCGTCTCGAAGACACGGGTGCCGACGCCGACGCGTCGGGCAACCTGAAGGTCAAGTTCAGCGAGAAGAAGGCCAGCGTCGACGTCAAAGTCTCCGGCCTCGAGCCCGAGACCGAGTACGAGGTCGAGGTCGAAGGGGTGCCCGAGGCGAGCTTCACGACCTCGAAGTCCGGCAAGGCGAGCATCAAGTTCCGCTCCAACGCGAACTCCAAGCAGGAGCCGCTCGACTTCGATCCGCGCGGGAAGACGCTCTCGGTCTCGGACGGCGGCGACGACGTGCTCGAGGTGTCGCTCGACGGCGAGTCACTCGGCGACGACGCGAAGCTCAACGAGAGCACCCGGATCCCCGTCACGAGTCTCGCGCCCGGCGCCGAAGTCGAGGCGAGCTACCGGCTGAAGAAGGGACGTCGCGACTTCAAGGTCGAGGCGCGCGGCCTTCCGGCGGGAAGCTACGACGTGTTCGTGGGCGGCATCCTGCGCGGCGCTCTGGTGACGAGCGGTGCGAAGGGCGCCGGCGAGCTCGAGTTCCGGGATCCCGCCGGCGACGACACGGACAAGCTGCCGCTCGACTTCGACCCGACGGGTCAGGAGATCACGATCTCGCAGGGCGCGGACATCTTCGCGACCGGCCCGTTCCTCGCGCAGATTCCGAGCGTCAACGTCTGCACCGAGTCGGACACGCAGGTGGCGCTCACCGCGCAGCCCGGCGCGCCGAGCGGCAGCGCCAAAGCGGAGCTGAAGACGGACGACGACTGCCAGCGCTCGTTCGAGGTCGAGCTCGAGGACCTGCCGGTCGGCAGCTACGACCTCTACGTCGCCGGCGCGCTCCGGGGGACGATCGCGGTCGCCGCGAGCGACGGCGGCACGCACGGCGAGATCGAGTTCGAGAGCCAGGGCAGCGGCGACGACGAGATCGAAGAGCTGCCACTCGACTTCGATCCGTCGACGGCGACGATCGACGTCACGGCCTCGGGATCGGCGACGGTTCTGTTCTCGGGAAGTCTCGCGAACGGCTCGCCCGGTGCCCCGAGCGCCTGCACGGAGCCCGCGACGGAGATCCGCGTCGCGCTGTTCAACACCGGCGCCGACGGCGACGCGAAGGGCGATGCGCGCTACCGCGTGCGCGACGACTGCAGCGTGGACTTCCGCGTCGAGGTCGAGAACCTTCCCGTCGGCGCGTATGATCTGGTCGTGGACGGCGTGAACGAAGGGACGATCGCGGTGACGAACGTCGGCGGCGAGCTGCAGGGCGAGGTCGAGTATCGCAATCCGGTGGAGCCGGGGAAGCTGCTGCTCGATTTCGACCCGCGCGGCGGGGCCGTCGAGGTGAGGCAGAACGCGACCACGTTCCTGGCGCGGACGTTCCCCACCTCGGAGTAGCGTTGCGGGTCGCGTCCTGGACGGTAGTCGCCGCGCTCGCACTCTTCTGGGGTGCGGGCGCGGCGTTCGCCGACGACGCGGATTTCTACGATCCGGACGAGGGCCGCTTCACGGCCACGCTCGGAGGTGACTACAGCACCGGTGACTACGGCGATCCGGAGACCACGCGAATCCGGTCCGTCTCGCTCGGATTGCGCTACGCGCGGGGACCGTGGACGGGTCGCGTGTCGGTCCCGCAGCTCTGGGTCACAGGCCCCGGAAACGTGCTTCCCGGCACCGGCCTGGTCGACAACCAGAACCAGCCGGTCACGTTCACCTCGCGCAGCGAGCGCGGGCTCGGAGACGTCGTCGCGTCGGTCTCGTACCTGATCGATCCCGAGGACCGGCGGCTCCCGCTCTTCGAGCTCACCGGCAAGGTGAAGTTCGGCACCGCGAGCGAGAACAAGGACCTCGGTACGGGCCGGAACGACTACTCGCTCCTGCTCGACATCTCGAAGACCTTCGGCGACTACACGCCGTTCGTGACCGGCGGCTACCGCTGGGTCGGCGACGCCGAGGGGATCAAGCTGAACGACACCTGGCTCGCCTCGGTCGGCGTCTCCGCGCGGATCACCGACCGGATCTCCGGTGGTGTCGTCTACGATTACCGCGAGTCCGCCTCGAGCGGCTCCGGGGATTCGCACGAGATCGGGCCCTATTTCTCGTACCGTCTCTCGGAGCACTGGAAGACCGGTGTCTACGGATTCGTCGGGCTCTCGACCAACTCTGCCGACTACGGCGTGGGAACGAACGTCGCCTTCGGTTGGTAGGAAGATCGCGTTCGCGACCATTGCGATCGCGCTCGGCCTCGCACTCGTCGAGCTCGGGCTCGCGGCGATCGGCGTGCCGACGCGGCTCGAGCGCGACGATCCCTTCGTCGGCTTCGAGACGCGCGCGCGCCTCTTCGTCGAGGAGCGAGCCGCGGACGGGGCCACCTGGCGGGTGACCGCTCCGGCGAAGCGCCGGTTCTTCAACGCGCAGCGCTTTCCGCTGCAGAAGGCGGCGGGCGTGAAGCGCGCCTTCTGCCTGGGCGGCTCGACCACGTACGGGCATCCCTACGAGGACGCGACCTCGTTCTGCGGCTGGCTTCGCGTGCTGCTGCCGTTCGCCGATCCCGGCTCGCGCTGGGAGGTGATCAACGCCGGCGGAATCAGCTACGCGAGCTACCGCGTCGCCCTGGTCGAGGAGGAGCTCCTCGCGTACGAGCCTGACCTCTTCGTCGTCTACACCGGCCACAACGAGTTCCTCGAGCGCCGCAGCTACGACAGCCTCTGGCTGCAGCAGCCGGTCCTGCGGGGGCTCGGTGGACTGCTCGCCTCGACGCGGACGTTCTCGCTGGTGAGCTACGCCGCCGAGTCACTCGGGCCGCACCCGACACCGCTCTCCGGCGAGGTCGACGCCATGCTCGACGTCGCCTCCGGCCTCGACGCGTATCGCCGCGACGACCCCTGGCGCGACGCGGTGGTCGCGCATTTCCGCGTCAGCCTCGAGCGCATGATCCGGCTCGCGCGGGGCGGCCGCGCGTCGATCGTGCTCGTCGTTCCGGCCTCGAACCTGAAGGACTGCAGCCCTTTCAAGAGCCAGGGCCCGCCCGCGCGCGATGCGGACGAGATCTTCCGGCACGCGCGCGCGCTGCAGGGCGAGCGGCGCTTCGAGGAAGCGCACGCGGCGTTCGTGCGAGCGCGCGACGAGGACGTCTGCCCACTGCGTGCGACCTCCCCGATCGCCGCGAGCGTGCGCGAGATCGCGACGTCGCGCGGCGTTCCCCTGGTCGACTTCGAGGCGCAGCTCGAGGCCTCGATGCGCGCCTCCGCGGGTCACTCGAGCCCCGGAGCCGAGCTCTTCCTCGACCACGTCCACCCGACGATCGAAGCGAATCGCGCGCTCGCCGTCGCGATCGTCGGCGCGCTCGCGTCGTCCGGGATCGTCGCCCGCGTCCCCGACGGCGACGAGATCGCGAGCGCGACGCGTGACGTCGAGTCGCGGATCGACGAACGCGCGCACGGTCGCGCGCTCCGGCGGGCGGCAAAGGTGCTGAGCTGGGCGGGCAAGGACGAGGAGGCGGCGAGGCTCGCCGAGAAGGCCGATGCGATGCTCGGCGGCGACGCGGAGAGCCGCTTCATCATCGGGAGCCTGCAGCTCTCGCGCGGAGACGACGAGCAGGCCGCCGCGCAGTTCGAGCGCGCGCTCGCACTCGACCCCGAATACGTCCGCGCGCACGTGAATCTCGGAATCGCGTACGCCCGCCTGCGTCGGGACGAACCGGCACGCGCACACTACGATCGCGCGCTCGCGCTCGAGCCTACGCGCGCGAACGCGTGGTACGCACGCGGACTGCTGCGCCGCCGGACGGGCGATCTGACCGGCGCGATCGCGGACTTCGAACGCGCTCTCCTGCTGTTGCCCGACGACGGCGACGCGCGCTACGAGCTCGGCCTGTCACTCCTGGACTCCGGTCGCGCAGCGGAGGCGGCGGCGACCTTGCGCGAGCTGGTGGCCCGAAACCCCGATGATGCAGAGGCGCGGCGGAGGCTCGACGATGCGGTGCGCGAGATGGGAGCGGGATCGCGCTGAAGTCAGTCGTCGTCGGGGCGCTCGGGCCGCTCCGGCCGCTCCTCGCGCTCGGGCCGCTCCGGCCGCTCCACCCGCTCCTCGCGCTCGGGCCGCTCGGGGCGTTCGACGCGCTCCTCCTTCTCGGGCCGCTCGGCGCGTTCCTCCGACTCCTCGCGCTCCGACCGTTCCTCTCGCTCGGCGCGCTCGCCGCGCTCGTCCGAGCCGTGGTTCGAGCGATCGCGAATCTGCTGCCAGTCCCCTCCGCGCTCGATGACGCGCCAGCGGCGCTCTTCGCCGCGCGAGTCGTCGATCTCGAGCCGCTCCGCCCGTAGGGCGCCTTCCGGCGCGAGCTCTCCGCTGACACGGACGAGCGTCGTACCCGAGAGCCGAGTCGCACTCTCGCCCGCCGAATCGGGAAGCGCGGACAGGTCGACGCGGAGTCGGCCGAGCTCGAGCTCCTTACCGCCCGCGATCGCGCGCGGGTAGCCCTCGAGCGAGAGCCGCGAGAGCTTGCCCGCGAACGGAAGCTCGGGATCGAGCTCGACCTCGTCCGCGAGCAACCGCCCGTTCTCGACACGTCCGCAGAACACACCTCGCTGTCCGACCGCGAGCGGGCGCGCCGAGGGCGCGGCCTCGATCGCGAGGTCTCCGACCGCGAAGCCGCCGCCTTCCCTCGCCTGGACCGTTCCCGCGACGCCAACCTCGGTCTCGGGCTCGTCGCGCTCCACGCGCGAGGCGACGATCTCGCCGTCACCGCGTCGCATTCCCGAGACGCGGACGAAGTCACCGACCGAGAGCGGTGTCGTCTGCGCGCCGTTCGGCGTGCGCCGGTCGCCGAGCGCGGTGCGCTCGCCCACGATCACACGCTGGCCGAGCACGACGAGCGCGCCGCGCGCCGCGTCGATGCGGTCGATCACACCGAAGACCTCGTTTCGCAGCTCGATCGACCGGGCGCGCAGCGCGCCGTCGCGGCGTTCGGCGGATACGCGCACGACGTCTCCGATCGCCAGCCGGGATGCAGGCACGCGTTTCTCGTCGCGCGTGATCGGCGTGCCGTCGTCGAACCCGACCCGCAGCCCGTTGACGCAGATGCTGCCGAAGCTCGTGATCGCGCCCTCGATGCCCGTGCCGCCCACACCGTCCTCGTCGCCGCCCGACCAGATCCCCGTGCCGCCGATCCCGCCGTCGTCGCCGCCGCGTGCCTCGGGAGCGCCGGTTCCGCCCATGCCTTCGCCGCCGGTCGCCCGGCCCGTTCCGCCGGTGCCTTCCGGCTCCACGCGGGTGACACAGAACTGTGCACTCGCGCTCGCAGCGAAGCCTCCGAGCGCGAGGGCGATCGCGAGCAGCGCGCCGAGCGCGCGGCAGACCATCCGGTCGGCGTTGCGCTCAGCTCTGATTCGCATCACGGTCGCGCTCGTCGTCGGTTCTGCCGCGAAAGAAGAATATGCCCAGCGTGATCCGCTCGCGCGGCCCGCTGCGTCGCGCGTCGCGCTTCTTCAGCGCGGCCGCGCGTCGGTTCACGGTCTGCAGCGCCTCCATGCCGAGCTCGCCAGCGAGATGCTGGATCTCTCCCGCCGACTCCGCGGACAAGCCGCCGTAGTACACGCTGCGCTCGAAGAGCGGCGGATCGCCGCCCTGCAGGTTGTGCGCGGCGCTCGCGATGTGATCGCGCAGATTGCGACCGAAGTAGAACGCCTTCTCTTCGAAGCCGCGTGCCGGCACGAAGGCCTCGGTGTTCAGACAGACGCGCCCGCTCTCGTCGAGGTGTGCCACGCCCAGCCGCAGCCACTCGTCGAGCACCGAGCGCGGCCGGATGTCCTTGCTCACGGAGGCGACGAGCTTCTCGAACGACGGCTCGTTCTTCCCCTCCGCCGTGCGAGGCAGGGGCCGGGCGTGTCCGTGCGCGTCCTGGTACTCGGGAGCGCTCGTCCAGAGCAGGACGAGCTGCGCACCCAGGGTGACCGAGGCCGGCGCGACGTCCTCGGCTGGCGGCTCGGCGCGGAGTCGGCGGACCTCCTTGCGGTGGACGCCCGAGAGCAGGCTGACCCGGCTGTCGGTCTGCCCTTTGCCCTCGAGCGGGAAGTCGCGGTCGGCGACCTCGACGTAGAGCTCCTTGAGGATCGCCGCGAGCATCGGGTACTGGATGTGCTGCACGAGCAGGAAGCGGACGAGCGGACGCAAGAGCGTTCGCAACGCTGCGAGCAGCCCCGCAGGCGGCGTGCCCGCCGTTACGGGGGTGTCTGCGGAGCCGCTCGGCCTATTCGGCATCGGGCCTTTCCGGACCTCCATTCGTGGGAAATATTACCACAAACTCGCTTCCCACGCCCGCTCCTCCGTTGACGCGCCCTGGCCGACGCCCCCAGAATCGCCCAATCCGGAGGGGAGAATCATGAAACGCTTCATCGCCCATCACGAGCTCGCGCGGGACAGCCGCTTCGTGCGCCAGGACAACGTCGCGGTCACGATCCTGTCGCAGCTTCCGGACGATGTCGACAAGGTCGTCGAGGTCTTCGAGAAGCTCGCACCGCTGATCGAAGTCTCCGTGAAGGGTACCGAGGCCGAGCCGCTGTACGAGGAGTACGGCCCGGCCTTCGGCCTGATCACGCTGAACGAGCCGCTTCAGCCCCACGATCCGGCGGGACCGACGAGGCTCTTGATGCGCATGCACGGAATCTTCGTCGGCGAGCTTCAGGCGCTCGAGGGCGCGGGTCGGTCGCTCTGGGACTTCCCCGACGCGCCGTGGGAATTCAAGATGAACATGGCGCGCCAGTGCTGGGACGAGGCGCGGCACG
>CAZMKX010000152.1:0-7526 GCA_964566375.1 uncultured Myxococcales bacterium | reverse complement strand
CGCGCCATTCCTCGACGACCTGCTGCTGCGTGCGCTCGCGGTCCTCCCAGAGCTTCAGCGAGGTGAAGAGCACGCCCTCGTTCACCAGACCGGGGCCGCCCTGCCCGAGCGACACGACCGAGAAGCTGCGCGCGACCTCCGGCGTTCCAAGCACGATCTTCTCGATCTGCTCCTGGTAACGGGCGGTGTAGTCGATGGTGCTGCCCTCGGGTGCGCGCACGAACGAGAGCACCACCGCGCGATCGGCCGCCGGAACGAACTCGCGCGGAATGATCCCGAGCAGGAGGAAGCCGAGCGCCACCCATGCCACGCCCACCGCGACCACCAGACCGGGATGCGCGAGAACGGGCCGGAGCGTCGCGGCGTAGGCGTCCGCGAGCCGATCGAAACCGCGCGCGAGCAGCGCCTTGAAGCCGTGCTCGGTGCCGTGCGCGCGCAGCACGCGCGCACCGAGTGCCGGCGTGAGCGTGATCGCGACGAAGCCGGAGAGCGCGACGGCTGCCGCGACCGTGACGCCGAACTCGCGGAAGAGCCTGCCCGTCGTGTCGCTCAGGAAGGCGAGCGGCAGGAAGACCGCGATCGTCGAGAGCGTCGCGGCGATGACCGCGAACAGGATCTCGTTCATGCCGCGGCGGGCGGCCTCCATGCGGGGCGTGCCCTCCTCGATCCAGCGCGTGATGTTCTCGAGCACGACGATCGCGTCGTCCACGACCAGGCCGATCGCCAACGTGACACCCATCAGCGTCAGCGTGTTGATCGAGAAGTCGAGGGCGTACAGCACCGCGAACGTGCCGACGATCGAGACCGGGATCGCGACCGCGGGAAGAAGCGTCGCGCGCGCACTGCGCAGGAACAGGTAGATGACGATCACGACCAGCGCGATCGCTTCGAAGATGGTTCGCGTCACGTCGTCGATCGAGCGCTCGACGAAGATCGACGAGTCGAACGCGACTTCGGTCGTGACCCCGTCGGGAAGCTCGGCCGCCAGCTCGCCGAGCTCGCGCCGGACCTCGGCCGCGACGTCGAGGGTGTTCGCCTTCGACTGCTTCACGATTCCGAGCGCGACGGCCGGCACGCCGTTGAAGCGGACGAGCTTGCGATCGTCCTCGGCGCCTACCTCCGTGCGCGCCACGTCGCGCAGCCGCACCGGCCCGGAGTCGGTCTCGGCGAGGATCAGCGCGTCGTACTCCTCGGGCGTCTTCAGCTCGCCCGGCGTGCGCACCGTGAACTCGCGCTCGGTGCCTTCGATGCGCCCGGACGGGATGTCGACGTTCTCGCGCTTCAGCGCGGCGGCGACGTCGGCGATCGTGAGCGCCTGGCCGGTGAGGCGCGTGTTGTCGATCCAGATGCGCATCGCGAAGCGCCGCTCGCCCGCGAGCAGAACCTCGGCGACGCCGGGCAGCTTCGCGAGCCGGTCCTTGATGCGCGTGTCCGCGAGCGTCGACAGCTCGATCTGCGAGAGCCCTCCGCCCGCGAGCGAGATCCACTGGATGGGACGCGCGTCCGCGCTGCGCTTGGCGATGACGGGCTCTTCGACGTCCTGCGGGAGCTGGCTGCGCGCGCGGGACACGCGGTCGCGCACGTCCGCCGCGGCCGAGTCGACGTCGCGGTAGAGCTCGAACTCGACCGTGATCTGCGAGACCTGCTCGCGCGAGATCGACGTGACGTGCTTGATGCCCTCGATGCCGATCAGCTGGTCCTCGAGCACCTGCGTGACGGACGTCTCGACGACCTCCGGCGCGGCGCCCAGGAACACGGTCGTGACCGCGACCACCGGCGGATCGACGTCGGGGAGCTCGCGGTTGGGCAGGCGCAGCAGAGCGATCACGCCGACGAGCATGATCGACACCGACATCACGGTCGTCAGCACCGGACGCTCGATGCAGATTTCGGGCAGCCTCAAAGCTTGCTCTCCCCGGAGGCCGCCGCGGGCGGCTGGCCCGCGATCACGACCGCGCCGCCCTCGGTGACCTTCTGGGTTCCGGCGGAGACGATCCGGTCACCCGGCTCGAGGCCGCTCGTGATCTCGACGCGTGCCGCCTTGCGCAGGCCGATCTCGATCGGCGCGCGCGCGGCCTTGCCGTCGCCGTCGATGCGCCAGACGAACGAGCCCGTCTGATCGACCAGAATCGCCGAGTCCGGCACCACCAACGCATTCTCGCGTTCGGCGAGCTGGACCTCGAGCTGCGCGAAGAGCCCCGGCTGAAGCTTGCGCTCCGGGTTGGGCACCCACGCCTTGAGCGTGAGCCGTCGGGTCGCGGCGTCGAGCGTGGGCGAGACGAAGAACACTTCGCCCGCGAAGCGGATCTCGGGAAACGGCTTGACCGTGATCGTCACCGGCATGCCGGTGCGCACGAACGGCACGCCGATCTCGGGCACGGCGAAGACCAGCTGCAGGCGATCGACGGCGTCGATGCGAACCAGAATCGTGCTGCGGCGCACGCGCTCGCCCGGCGAGACGCGCCGCGCGCCGACCACGCCGTCGAAGGGCGCGCGCACCTTCGTCTTGTTCAGCTCCACCTCGCGCAGCTGGACCTCCGCGCGGGCGACCTCGAGCTCGGCGCTCGCCTTGTCGTACTCGGCCCGCGCCGAGACCTCCTTCAGCTGGAGCGCCTCGATGCGCCGGAACATCTCTTCCGCGAGCTTCGCGCGCGCGCGGGCCTCGCGAACGTGCGCCGCCTGCTCCTTGTCGCGCAGGCGGATCAGCACGTCGCCCTTCTTGACCGTCTCGCCTTCGATGAAGTCGATCGACTCGATGATCCCGTCGAGCTCGGGCCGCACCTCGACCGAGGACTCGGACTCGAGCTGTCCGACCAGGCTGATCACGTCGCGAACCGTCTCGGGCTCGACCGTCACGACCTCGACCACCGGCGGCGGGGGGGCGAATCCGCCCTTCGAGTCGCCGCCGCCGCAGGCGAAGAGGCACAGCGCGGCGAAGGCTGCCGCCACGGGGAGAGGGGTCCGGGGCATGTTTGAAACTTATATCAGGTACCGAGGGCGGCTTCCCGCCGACTCGCGGCGTGCCCGCACCCTACCGGGGCGGCAGCGCGAAGCGCATGCCGTCCTCCGCGATCACGACCTTGCCCGGAAAGGCGTCGGCAACACCGGCGAGGAACATCCGGCGGGTCAGGAAGTTGTTCGGCCCCGGCACGACGTGCGTGAAGACGAGCTGGCCCACACCCGCGTCGCGCGCGACCTCGGCGGCTTCGACGGGCGTCGTGTGATAGCCCTCGATGTCGCCGGCCAGCTTCGCCACCCGCTCGCGCCCCAGGGCCGCCGCGACCTTGGACGCGCGCGCGATCATCTCGCTCTGAAGCGCTTCGTGAAACAGGATGTCCGCCCCCCGGGCGTGCTCGATCACGCTCGCGCTCTTCCGGGTGTCGCCCGAGACGACGATCGAGCGGCCGGCGAAATCGAAGCGGTAGCCGACCGCCGGCTTCACGGGATCGTGGTCGACCTTGAACATCGTGACCTTCAGCCCGTTGCGCTCGAAGACGGGCGCCGATGCGTCGGGTGCGTCGCCGAGCGCGATCTCGATTGCGACCGCACCCGCGGCCTCGCGCGGCATGTACGCCTCGCCGTGGTGGGCGACGCGGTAGTCGACGTCGTGCGCGTAGGCGGCGGCGAAGCCGGCAACCACGCCGGCGACCCCCTCGGGTCCGTAGATCTGAAGCGGCTGCTTGCGCCCGGCGATCCAGCTCTGCGTGGTCGCTTCGCCGAGCTCGCCGATGTGATCGGAGTGGAAGTGCGTGAGCAGGACCGCGGAGAGCTCGCGGAGCGGCAGGTTCGCCTGATCGAGCACTTCCCACGAGCCCGGCCCGGCGTCCACGATCACGAAGACGCCGCCGGCGATCACCGCCGTGCACGCGGAGGCCCGCTTGGGATCCGGAAGCGGCGAGCCGCTGCCGCAGATCACCACCTGCAGATCGGGCGACGTGAGCACGGATTCGTCGACGCGCGTGATGTTCTTCTCGATCTGCCCGTCGACCATGCGATCGCAGCCGAGCAGCGCGAGCCCGAGCAGGAGGAGCGAAAGGCTTCGTTTCATGCGCGCAGACTCTCACATCCCGCGGCCTGGGGAAACGAGGTTCGGCAGGCGCCCGTCGCCCTCCCGCTCAGATCTCCGAGTAGCCCGAGCCGCGCACGTCGACTCCGAGCCCACGTCCGCGCTTCAGCCAGCCGAACTCGCGCAGGATCTGCTGGCTGTAGGTGACGCGGCCGCTCACCTTCTCGATCGGCTCCGTGGCGAGCAGGAGCGCCGCCCGCGCCATCAGCTCGACGGGCTCCGCGTTGGGCGCGTCGGGGCGCTCGAGCAGCTTGTGGAACAGCACGCCCGGCGTGGGCACGACGGCCGAGGGACTCACGCACGTGACGCTGACACCATCGCGGTACACCTCGGCCGCGAGTCCCTGCGTGAAGCGCTCGAGCGCCGCCTTCTCCGCGCCGTAGAGCGTGCCGCCGCGCAGGGGGGACTTCTCGTAGGGTCCGCGTCCGGGCCCGATCGCGGCGCCGCTCGAGATGTTCACGATCGAGCCCGACCTGCGCGCGATCATCTCCTCGAGCACGAGGCGGCTCATGAAGAACGGGCCGTGCACGTTCACCGCGAAGGACTTCAGCCACTTGTCGGGCGGAAACTCGGCGATCGGGATGAAGTACGTGAGCGCGGCGTTGTTCACGAGCACGTCGATCGGGCCGAGCGCCTCGCGCGCCGTGCGCACGATCCGCTCGCACTCGTCGAACGACGACACGTCGCCGGCGATCGCGAGCGCCTCCCCGCCCGCGTCGGCGATTTCGGCGATCGTCGAGCGGAGCGAGCCCTCGAGCCGGTGCGCGCCCTCCTCCAGCGTGCGCGCCGTGCAGGCCACGCGCGCGCCCTCCGCCGCGAAGACCTTCGCGATCTCCTTGCCGATCCCGCGGCTCGCGCCGGTGACGATCGCGACCTTGCCTTCGAGCCGCTTCATCGAGCCTCCTCCTACGGGTTGCCGTAGCGCCCGAGATCATAGATCCCGGCTTCGATCGGCTGGGTGCGCTTCAGATCGTCGCGCAGCCAGTCCGAGGTCTCCCAGAAGCGCACGTCCGTGCGCCGCACACCGTAGGCGTCGACGAAGCGCTCGAGGTCGGCATCGGTGCGGAGCGCCTGCAAGGCGCCGACGAACGCCGGTACGTCCGTCGCGTCGATCGAGAAGAAGAAGTTCGGATAGCTCCCGAAGTGACCGCGCACGACCGTGACCGTGTCGTCGGCCGGAAGGCGCCGGTCGTCCTCGCCGAACATGAAGGCGACGTTGCTGTGGGCGTCGTTGTGAACCAGCGAGTAGACCGGGTCGCCCTGCCCGCTCGCCTCGGCGCGCACGCGCAGGATCGACACCTCGGGCAGGAGGGCGACCCAGGCGCCCTTCACCGAAGCGATCCGCTGCAGCTCCGTCTCGACGGCGCGCTCGGCCGGCGTCGCGTCGGCGCGGACGCAGGGAGGTTTCGAGCAGCGGTTCAGCGTGTCCGGCGGGCCCGACACCGTCGGGTTTCGCGCGAGGATCTGATCGATCAGCTGCGGCAGCGGCGCGCCCGGCCCGAACTTCACCTGCGTGCCGTGGTCGAGCCCCTGGAGCCTGTCCGCGTAGAAGTAGTCGAGCTGCCGCGTCGCGCCGACGTACCACGAGGCGCGCAGGGGTTTGCGCTGCGACGCCGGCAGGAAGTCGAGAAACAGGTTCTCGGACTGCATGCGCAGGTGATCCATGTACAGCCGCGTCGAGACCTGGTGCACGACGTTGCCGAAAACGTTGAAGCCGGCGACCAGGTCGTAGTAGATGCGCTCGAAGATCGGGTAGTCCATCACCCAGGCGGTCTTCGGCATGCCGCCGACGAAGCCACGCACCACGGTCGCGTTGTCGAAGTTGCGAAACACCGTGAGCAACGCGTTCGGGTTGCTCCCGTTCCCGTCCCAGATCCAGTCGAGCGCCGGACCGCGGCGCTCCGGATCGATCGCGGCGTAGAGCTTCGCCCGCGCCTCCAGGTAGCGGTGCTGATCCCGCGCGAAAGACAGGAACAGGCTGCCCGGCACGAGCGCGCCATCGTGCTCCGCGGGCAGGCTCAGCAGGTGCTTGGTCGCGTCGAGAAAGTGCGGATCGACGATCGACAGGTCGTGGTCGGGGTCCACGAAGCTGACGAAGAACTGGTCCTCGATCACGTCGACCGCGATCTGCCCGCGACACACCGGGCCGCGGATGAAGGTCATCACGAAGTACTGCGCGTCGTCGAGCATGTACTGGTAGCGGCTGCGCGCAGGGATCTGGTCGAAGGCGACGAACGGGTTCGAGGCCTCCTCCGCGTCGTAGCTGGGGAGGCGCGTCGCCGTCCAGTCCGCGCCGGCGAAGAGCTCCTGCAAGCGCGCGAGCCTCCCGGGGCCGAGCGGATACACGATGTGCGTCTTGTGCACGATGCTCGAGCGGATCGCCTGCAGCCGGTACCAGAAGGGAGCAGCGCCAGGATCGTCGTATGGCCGGACCGTCGCGATCTCGTCGATCGGCCGGCCGGGCGGCGTGCGCGAACGCACCACGCGCAGGAACGGGCTCCCGGGCAGATTCTCGAAGTAGAGGTCGGCGACGAACCAGTGCTCGTACAGGTAGCGTCCGACGATCCGCTGCTCGAGAGACTCGCCGTTCAGGAAGCTCTCCCAGATCTCGACCTGCTCGGCGAGCGCCGACGACGCCGCCGCGGGAGCGGTCGGTGGGGGAGTTCCCTGGGCGACCCACGCCGCGAGAACACCGAGCTCGTCGTCGGAAAGGGAGGCCGTCCCGTAGGGCATTCCGCCGAGCGGATGCTCGCGCGCGTAGTCGGCGAACCGGTCGCCGTCGGCGCAGGTGAGCGCGCGGTTCACGTCGAGCCCGACGCTCGCGGGAAGCCGCTTTCCGGCTTCGAACGGATGGGCCTTGCCCAGCGCCAGCATGCGCAGAAGAAGCGCATCGGAGCCGCCCGTGACGGAGAAGAAGCCCTTCGCGCGCCAGGCGTCCGTTCCGTGTGCATCGATGAAGAGCCGCGTCGGATCCGACGCGACCAGCCGGCTCGAGTCGTACACCCGCTGCCGGCTCGCGCCGCGCGTCGCGCCGTCGAAGGAGGTGAGCAGAAGCTGGCACGGGGCGTCGTAGCAGCCGTGACAGACCGCGCAGCGACCGTCGAGGACGGGCTTCACGTCGCGCTCGAAATCGACTTTCTCGGCGAGGCCCTCGACCAGCGGAAGCGCGGCCGACGGCGCCGGGGGCTTCGCGGGGTCGACCGGACCACAGCCGGCCGCAGCGAGCCCGAGGAGCGCGAGCAGAATCCAGCGGTGCATCGAGATCTCCCCCCCTGGCGTACCATTCTGCCCCATGATCCAACTTCGCCGTAGCGCCGACCGGGGACACGCGAATCACGGCTGGCTCGACAGCCGGCACACCTTCTCCTTCGCCGACTATCACGACCCGCGGCACATGGGCTTCCGAAGCCTGCGCGTGATCAACGAGGACCGTGTCGAGCCCGGAAAGGGCTTCGGGACG
>CAZMKX010000151.1:0-7527 GCA_964566375.1 uncultured Myxococcales bacterium | reverse complement strand
GCCGCCACCGCGAACCAGCTCACCGCGCTCGTCGGCGACGTGGGGCCGCTCGCCGCGCTCGCGCTGATCTACTTCGTGACGGTGCTCCTGACCGAAGCGATCAGCAACAACGCGGCCGCCGCTCTGATGTTTCCGATCAGCCTCGCGACCGCGAGCCAGCTCGGCGTCGACGCGCGAGGCTTCGTGATGGCGGTCACGGTCGCGGCGAGCTGCGGCTTCGCGACGCCGATCGGATATCAGACGCACTTGATCGTCTACGGGCCCGGCGGCTACCGCTTCAGCGACTTCGTGCGCGTCGGTCTTCCGCTCGACGTCCTGTGCGGTCTGGTCGCGGTCGCGGTGATTCCCTACTTCTTCCCGTTCTAGGGAAATCGAACGGAGGGGAGAGTCATGCTGCACCGCATCGCGTTCTCGCTCGCAGTCGCGATCGCGCTGGCACTGTTCGGCGCGTCGCCCGCACGAGCGCAGGGCGCCGACTGCCCGAACAACCGCTACTCGCAGAACGCGATGTGGCTCTCGATCGCGCACCCGGGCCTGGGCGAGTGGTACCTGAAGGGCTGGGGCCCGTTTCCGAAGGCTCCGCAGAAGAAGTTCTGGCTCGGCTTCATCCCGTTCTACGGCTGGCCCGGATACCTGCAGGTGAAGAGCGCGATCGACTCCGCGAACTGCCGCACGAACGACGACGTCTAGCGGGGCTCGCGGCTCGCGGCGCCCTGGCCGAAGTACAGCGTGTGCCCCTGATCGTCGACGATCGCGAGCTCGCGCGTACCCCAATCGGTGTCGTGCACAGGCTGCACGAGGCGGATGCCGTTCCGCGCGAGCGAGGCCGCTACGCCCGCGACGTCGTCGGTCTCGAAGTACAGGTGCAGGTGCTCGCCCTTCACCACGTAGGGAATCGAGGGATCGGGCTCGTCGACGCGCTTCAGGTGGATGAGCTGGTCGCCCGCGCGAATGCCCGCATAGAAGTCCTCGACCCGGAACTCGAGCGCGAAGCCGAGCTTCTCGGTGTAGAACCGGACCGAGCCGGCGAGATCGGTGGTGCGAAGCTGCGGACACAGCCGCGTGACCCCCATTTCCGCCTCTCCCGTCAGCTCCCTTTCGGCTCCATCCCCGTCACGCCGCCCAGGCGCGGCAAGCCGTCGGCCAGGCTCGCCCAGCCTGCGCGATCGTCGACGAAGACGTGCAGCTCGGGCGCGCGGTCGATCTCGCCGTCGAGCGATCCCAGCGCCACGTCGACGTGCTCGGGGTGGCGGGTCGACTCGCAGAGCATGTTGCTGCCGCAGTTTCCGCAGAAGCTGCGCCAGCCGTGCTCCGACGAGTCGTAGCGGCGCAGCGCCTCCGCGCCCGCGGTCACGCGGAAGCGCGTGTACGGAACCGCCGTCCACGTCACGTAGCCCGCGCCGTGCGCCTTGCGGCACATCGAGCAGTGGCAATGCGCGCAGAAGAGCGTGGGCAGCTCGATCTCGAAGCGAACCCGCCCGCAAAGGCATCCGCCGCTGACGCTCTTCCCGGCCATCGTGCTGCTCAGTCTACGCGAATCCGGCGCAGGAAGGCCTCGAGATGCTCGCGGCCGAAGCGCGCCTTGTCCCAAGGCTCGCCGGTCAGCTCCGAGCGGCGAGCCGCGACGACGACGTACACGTGCGCGATCGCGCGCCGGCCGTCGCGAAGCTCGACCTCGAGCGTCTGCCGCTCGTAGAGACCGCCTTCGAAGCGGTCGAGCGCTTCTCGAGAGGCCGCGTCGACTTCCCGGTACAGCGTGCCGTCGGTGCACGCTCCGGGCTCGGGCACCAGTCCCGGGTACTCGCCGTCGCGAACCCGATAGCGCGCGAAGTCGCGAAGCCGGGCGGGCTTGGCGGCGAACGTGTGCCCGGTGACCGATCGCATCACCTCCGGGAACTCGAGGGATCCGTAACAGAACAGGTCCACCGTGCGGCGCTCCGTGCGCGACAGGGTAACCTGCGGGCGTCGATGGGTTGGCTCCGTCCTCTCCTGCTCGTGCTCCTCACCGCCTCGCCCGCCGCGGCGAGCGAGGTGCGCATTCCCCTCGCGCTCGACTTCGCATTCGTGCGCGAGCTGCTCGTCCGCCGCGCGTTCAGCGATCCCGACGAGACGGCACGGGTGTTCAGCGACGGCGTCGACTGCAACCAGGTGACGCTGCTCGCGCCGACCGTGGGCGCGCGCGATGGCCGGCTTCTGGTCACGAGCGACGTCGACGCGAGGTTCGGCACGCTGATCCTCGGTGTGTGTCTCTTTCCGGTGTCGTGGCAGGGAAGCGTCGCGTCGCAGCTCGAGCCCTGGCTCGATCCCGCGATCCCGATCGTGCATTTCCGTGTGGTCGACTCGGCGCTGCACGAGCGCGACGGCGCGCCGGCGGGCGTCGCGAGCGTGCTCTGGGACTGGGTGAAGCGCTACGTGCACCCGCGACTCGAGCAGGTGTCGATCGACCTCGCCGCGCCCGTCGGCGATCTGCGCGCCGTGCTCCCGCTCTTCCTGCCCGCGAGCGACGCGGCGCGGGCGCAGGCGCTCGTCGACGCGCTCGCGCTCGAGAGCGCGACCATCGACGAGCGCGGAGTCACCGTGCAGCTCCGGCTCAGCGCGCCGCCCGGTGCGGCGAGGCCGGCGGAGCCCCGCGTCGAGCCGGCGTTGACGCCGGAGGAGCTCGCGCGCTTCGAGGCGTCGCTCGCGCGCTGGGACGGCTTCGTCACGTTCGTGACCAAGCAGGCGAGCCTGCAGGCGAGCAGCCCCGCGCTGCGCGAGGAGCTCCTCGAGATCCTGCTCGACGCGCGCTACCGCGTCATCGAGGTGCTCGCGGTACCCGAGGCGGCCGCACCCGATCCCGTGCAGCCGCTCTTCCTCGAGACGTGGAAGCGCCTCTCCGAGGTCCTGCGCGCGCTCGGCCCGAGCCTGGGGGATCGCGACGCCATGCGCTGGCTCGGCTTCATCGCGGCGAGCGATGCCCTCGCCGCACTCGAAGCGCTCGGGCCCGAGATGGGCATCGAGATCTCTGCGGACGGACTGCGCCGTCTGGCGCGCGTGGTCGCGCCCGACGCGGCGGACGATCCGCTGGCGACGCCCCCCGACGTCGACCCCGAGCTGCGCCGGAGCTTCGGGTTCGACGCGCCGCTCCCTCCCCCGGACCTCGCTCCGGAGCCTGGCCGCGACGAGTCCGCTCCCGAGCCCGCCGAGCCGAGTCTGCCGCAGCCGAGCTCGTCGCTCATGCGCGGGCTTCTCGTCGCAATCCTCGATCCCGGGAAGTGGCTCGCGGGAACCGCGCACGCGGCGAGCCTGGCTCGCGATCCGGCGGGCGCAGCCGCGCGCGCGCTCGGCCGCGAGGAGCTCGCACGGCTTCACCGTTTCGTGCCGACGCGCGCGCAGCTCGTCGAGTACCTGGCGCTGGTCGACCGCCTGCTGCGCTCGAGCGCGGACGAAGCCGCCCGCGCAAGATCGCTCGCGCAGGCGTACGCGCCGCTCTACGCCGATCTTCAGCTCGCGACGGCGTGGCAGGAGAGCTGTTGGCGGCAGTACGTCCGACTTCAGGGCGCGGTTCGGCCGCTCCGTTCGAGTGCGGGCGCGGTCGGCCTGATGCAGGTGAACGCGCGCGCCTGGCGCGGCTTCTACGACGCGCGCGGCCTCGAAGACGACATCGCGTACAACGCCCGAGCCGGCAGCGAGATCCTGCTTCACTACCTCGTCGATCTCGCGATCGCGCGCGGCGAGCACCGCCGCGAGGGCGGCGTGTCTAACCTGGTTCGGGCCGCGTACGCGGCATACAACGGCGGACCCCGCCACCTGACGCGCTACAGGAGCGCGCACACGACGCGCAGCTTGCGAGCGATCGACGCGAGCATCTTCGAGAAGTACGAAGCCGTTCGCGCCGGTCGCGCGCGCGACGTCGCGCGCTGTTTCGGCTGAGCGCGCGACGCGACGAACGCGCGGCGTGAGCCGAGTCACGGCGACCCGGCCGATCTTCGCGTACAGTGTGACGGGCGTCCCACCCCATGCCCACCATCCCCGTTCCCACCCGCCTGCGCCGCGCGCGTCTCGCGCTCGCGCTTCTGCTCGCGATCTGCACGCCGAGCGCCCGCGCATGGACGCAGACCTGCACCACCGGCCCGCGCATTCCGTTCGCGGGACACACGCTCCCTCTCGACAGCCTTCCCGATCCGAGCGCGATGACGGCCACGCGGGTGTATCCGAACGTCGCGCTGTCCCAGCCGCTCTTCCTCACCTCGCCGCCCGACGCGACGGGCCGCATCTTCGTGGTCGAGAAGGGCGGCCGGATCAAGCTCCTGCCCGCGAACCCGAGCGCGTCGACCTCGACCGTCTTCCTCGATCTCTCGGGCGTCGTCGTCACGAGCGTCGAGCAAGGCCTGCTCGGACTCGCGTTCGATCCCGGCTACGCGACCAATCGCCGCTTCTACGTCGACTACATCGCCGCGGGCGCGCGCTGCCAGACGGGGCCTTACTGCACGAAGCTCGTCCGCTACCAGGCGAGCGCGACGGATCCGAACGTCGCCGACCCGGCAACGGCGACAGAGCTGCTGCAGATACCGCGCTCGAACGTGATCCACTACGCGGGCATGCTCGCGTTCGGTCCGGACGGGATGCTCTACTCGGCACAGGGCGACGACGGGAACAGCGCGAACGCGCAGGATCTCGCGCAGCTGAAGGGAAAGATCCTGCGCCTCGACGTCCGCGGCGCGACTTACGCGATCCCGCCCGACAATCCGTTCGTCGGGCAGGCGAACCGCCGCGGCGAGATCTGGGCCTACGGGCTTCGCAACCCGTGGCGGTTCTCGTTCGACCGACTCACGGGCGATCTGTGGATCGGCGAAGTGGGACAGGACGCCTGGGAGGAGATCGACTTCGTGCCCGCCGGAAGCCCGGGCGGCGCGAACTTCGGCTGGCCGTACTGCGAGGGCACGCACAGCTACGGCGGGAACAACTGCGCGAGCCTCGCGGGCGCGACGCCGCCGCTGTACGAGTTCTCGCACCAGAGCGGTGCAGGCCAGAGCATCACCGGCGGCTACGTGTACCGAGGCGACCGCCTGACGACCTTGTACGGCGCGTACGTCTACGGCGACTACGCGCTCGAGCGCGTGTCCGCGCGCGCTCCGCTCGCGAGCGCGTCCGTCATCCTCGCGAGCGTCCAGAGCGTCGCCTCCTTCGGCGAGGGCCCGGACGGCGAGGTGTACGTGGTGTCGATCGGAGGCGCGCTGTACCGGCTCGACGAGAGCACGCCGGGTACCCAGCAGTTCCCGACGACGCTCTCGGGCACGGGGCTCTTCGCGAACGTCGCGAGCCTGACGCCGCAGCCGGGGCTGGTCGAGTACGACGTCGCCTCGCCGCTCTGGTCGGACAACGCGATCAAGCGGCGCTGGCTCGCGCTGCCCGGCACGCAGCGGATCGCGTTCTCGCCTGCAGGGATCTGGGACTACCCGGTAGGAACGGTCTTCGTGAAGCACTTCGAGCTTCCCACCTCGCCCACGACGCGGCGCCGTGTCGAGACCCGCATCCTGCTGCGACAGGTCGACCGCTGGGTCGGCTACACGTATCGCTGGAACACCGCGCAGACCGACGCGACGCTGCTCACCGCCTCGACGACGGACGTCTTCAGCGTCGATCTCGGCGGCGGCCCCGTGCAGCAGACTTGGCGCTATCCGTCGCCCGCGGAGTGTCTGGGCTGCCACACCGCGGCGGCGGGGCGCGTGCTCGGTGGACGGACCGTGCAGCTGAACCGGAACTTCGCCTACGAGGGCGGAACGGACGCGCAGCTCCACGCCTGGGGCGCGTGCCTCGGCCTTTTCGACACCCCGCTCGAGGCGCCGACCTTCTACGGCGCGCTCGCCGACCCCGCGAACACGGCGGAGCCGCTCGCGGCGCGCGCCCGCTCGTACCTCGACGCGAACTGCGCGCACTGCCACCAGCCCGGCGGGCCGGCGCCCGGCGGGCTCGATCTGCGCCACACGCCGCTTCTCGGCGGAATGAACCTGATCGGTGTCGCGCCGACCGAGGGCGATCTCGGAATCACCGGCGCCCAGCGAATCCGCGTCGGCTCGAAGGCGCAGAGCGTCCTCTGGCACCGTCTGCAGTCGACCGACGGGGCGATCCGCATGCCCAAGGGCAGCCTGCTTCCCGACCCGCTCGGCGTCGCGCTCGTCGGAAGCTGGATCGACACGGGCCTGGCGACGCTCGACTCCGATCTCGACGGCCAGCCCGACGCGACCGACAACTGCGCGTACGAGGCGAGCGCGAGCCAGAGCGACGGCGGTCGCTGGCTCTCGTCGTCCCCCGACGGAATCGGCGACGCGTGTCAGTGCGGGAACGTCGATTCGAGCGGCGCCGTGAACGTGCTCGATCTGGTGCGCCTGCGTCAGTACCTGGCGGGAACGACCAGCGGCATCAGCGCCGGTCTCGAGCGCCGTCTGAGCTACACCGACGACGCCGGCCGTCCGAGCATCCTGGACGTGACGCGCTTCCGCCGCTCGCTCGCGACTGCGGACGCGCCGCTCGCGCAGACCTGTCCCGCCGCGACGCGCCTCGTCCCCTGAGTCAGGCCGCTTCCTCGAGCTTCAGGAAGGCTCCGCACGCGGCGCAGCGCTGGATCGCCGGAAGCTGCGCGGGAAGCGCGAACGACTGCTCCTTCGCACAGTCCGGACACGCGCCGCCGACCTCGAGCACCTCTCGCGTCTGCCGGTACGTCTGCAGCCCGAGCACGACTGCGGTGATCGAGACGATCGTGAACCACGGCACGTGCGGCGGGATCAGCACCACCAGGCACGCGCAGCCGAAGATCGGCAGGAAGCGCCGGAAGCCGCGGCGGATCCGATCGCCGCGATCGTACTCGGCGATCCGCGCGCGAAGCCGCGTCGGCGTCTTGCCGTGCGTCGACGCGCTGACGCCGACTTCCCGTTCCGTCATCTCGATCTCTCCATTCAAGAAGGTCGCCGCGGGAGCGCGGCGACGCGGCTGCCGAGGACACCCGGGGCGTACTCGATCAGCTCCACGATCAGG
Organism: uncultured Myxococcales bacterium; assembly: GCA_964566375.1. Lineage (GTDB taxonomy): Bacteria > Myxococcota_A > UBA9160 > SZUA-336 > SZUA-336 > VGRW01. The sequence continues at coordinate 513 of CAZMKX010000151.1, read as the reverse complement.
CCGTCCGGATCTCGGCAGCACACGACCGCTTCGACGCCGAGCGCCGGGTCCGGGCTGTACGGCTCGGTGATGAACGCAATCCCCCGCTTCGCGAGCGCCGCGTGCGCCGCGCGAACGTTGCGCGTCCGCAGCGCGATGATGCGCGGCACGCGCGCGTCGAGCGGCGGCTGCGACGGCGGCGCGGGCGGCGCGGGGTCCAGCCACTCGAGCAGGTCGATCCGCGTGTGCTCCGGGCCCTCGCCGATCGCGAGCAGCGCGCCGCGCGCCTGCGCGCGCCGGAGTCCGAAGTTCCGCGCCACGAAATCCGGCCAGACGACGTCTCGGTTGTCCCGCAGCAGGCGGAATCCCAGCGTCTGGTAGAATTCCAGCGAGCGCTCGAAGTTCGAAGCGTTCACCGTGAAGTGGAAGATGCCGTGAACTTCCCATTCGGCACTCATCGCGAAGCTCCTCGGACCGACCGGCGCGAGCATACGCCGGGCGCGGCGCGCGCGTGAAGTTCGACGTCTTCTGCGA